>DASWQG010000118.1:0-5322 GCA_036403775.1 Luteimonas sp. | reverse complement strand
CCAGTCGTGGTCGCGCGCGGGCATGGCTTCCGTTCGCCAGCCGAGCTCGGTGGGCGCGAGCTCCAGCGTGGTGTCCTCGGCCGCGCGCAACGGATGGTGCAGCTGCAGGCGCAGCGGTTCATCGCGTGCGCACTCGCCGGTCACCGGGATGACCTCGACCTCGCCCGCCTTCGCGTCCACGCGCACGATGGCGCTGAGCTTGCGCTCGGCCGCCAGCGCGTCGGGACCGAGGTCGGCCTGCTGTACCTGGCCGGTGCGCGAGACCTCGTCCGGCACCGCGTCCATCGGCCCGTCCTGGCCGGCGACGCGCACCATCACCACGCCGCCGACCACGGCCGCGGCGACCAGCAGCACCACGAGCCAGACGATCGGCTGGCGCCAGGGGGAAGACACGGGGTGGTCGGGCTGGGTCATGCGCGCATGCTCACATGGGGCCGAGGAAGGTGCTGTCGACGCGTTCGGCGGCGGCGCCGTCGGCGGGCTCGATCACGAACCCGATGGCGTGGCGGCCGCGCACGCCGGCCGGCGCCACGACGTCGAGCCCCTGGGCGACGACCTCGCCCGCGGGCACCTTCAGTTCGACCGGGCCGCCGCGCAGCGCCAGCCCCGGCGTCGACGATTCGATGCGCACCCGGTAGGCGGCGTCCGCCTCGGTCTTGTTCGCCAGCTTCAGCGTGTAGCCGTTCTCCACGCCGTCCTCGACGACGCGGTACAGCGCATTGCGGTCGCGCAGCACGTCGGCGATGAAGGCGCTGCGGTGGCCGATGCCCCAGGCCCAGGCGCCGACCAGCACGGTGAGCAGGACCGCGTAGACGACGATGCGCGGGCGCAGCACCCGCGTCGGCTTGCCGTCGATCGCGTTCTGCGTGGTGTAGCGGATCAGGCCCTTCTCGTAGCCCATCTTGCCCATCACGTCGTCGCAGGCATCGATGCAGGCGCCGCAGGCGATGCACTCGTACTGCAGGCCGTTGCGGATGTCGATGCCGACCGGGCAGACCTGCACGCACATGGTGCAGTCGATGCAGTCGCCCAGTTCCTCGAAGGCGAACTTCGGCAGCGGCGCCGCCTCGGCGCCGGTGTCGAAGGTGATCGTGCCGGCGGCCTGCAGGCGCGCCTGCGCCGCGCTCGGGTGCCGGCTGGCGCGGAACACGTAGTCGTAGGCCGTGCGCACGTCGAGCAGGCCGCGCGCGCGCTTGAGCACGCTCTCCAGGCCGCGCTTGCGCGGGCCGCGTGGCTCGCCGCGCATCGGGTCGTAGGCGATGACCAGGGTGTCGCGGTCGAACATCGCGCTCTGGAAGCGCGCGTAGGGGCACATGTACTTGCACACCTGCTCGCGCAGGAAGCCGGCGTTGCCCAGCGTGGCGCCGCCGTAGAACAGCACCCAGAAGGTCTCCCAGCCGTTCCAGTCGAACGGCCAGAACCGCGCGCCGAGGCTGTGGATCGGGGTGAAGAAGCCGACGAAGGTGAAGCCGGTCCACAGCGAGAACGCGATCCACAGCGCGTGCTTGCTTCCCTTGCGCAGGAGCTTCTCGCGCGTCCACGGGCCCGCGTCGAGCTTCATCCGCTTCTGGCGGTCGCCCTCGGTCCAGCGCTCCATCCACAGGAACACCTCGGTCCACACCGTCTGCGGGCAGGCGTAGCCGCACCACAGCCGCCCGGCGAGCGCGGTGGCGAAGAACAGGGTGAGCGCGAGGATCACCAGCAGCATCGCCAGCAGGCTGAAGTCCTGCGGCCAGAAGGTCAGGCCGAACACGTGGAACTTGCGCGCCGGCAGGTCGAACAGCACCGCCTGGCGGCCGTCCCAGGACAGCCACGGGAACAGGTAGTACATGCCCAGCAGCCAGAACACCGCCGCCTTGCGCAGGCGGTCGAAGGTGCCGGACACGTCGCGCGGGTAGACCTTGCGCTCGCTGACGTACAGCGAGTCGCCGCCGTCGTCCAGCACGTCGATGTCGATCTGCTTGCCCACTTGCCTTATCGCGACCGCGGACCGTTGAAGCGGCTCGAGGGCCGCAGCAGGATCCAGGTGAACAGGCTGGACGACGCCGTCGCCAGCCAGAAGGTGAAGAAACCGATGGTGTAGCCGACCCCGCGGGTGATCTCCACGTGCGGGAAGGTCATGCGGCCCAGGTCGATCGGGTCGACGAAGGCGAAGAACACCATCGTCGCCACGCCGGCGGCGAAGAAGCTCGGCCACACGATCGCGCCCACCCGCTGCACGAGCGGGCGCGGGGGATGGTCGAACTCGGGCAGCGGCGCGGCCAAGTTCAGTCCGCCGCCGGGGCGGCGCCGGCGGACGGCGCCTGCGACAGCGACCAGACGTAGGCGGCGACCAGGCGCGTGCGCGTGTCGCCGAGCAATTCGCCGTGCGCGGGCATCGAGCCCTTGCGGCCGTTGGCGATGCTCTCGCGGATCGCGTCGCTGCTGCCGCCGTACATCCAGTAGCCGTCGGTCAGGTCGGGCGCGCCCATCTCGGTGTTGCCCTTGCCGTCGATGCCGTGGCACGCCACGCACACGCCCTCGTACAGCGGCTTGCCCTGCGCGGCGAGGAAGTTGTTCCGCATCGCCTCGGGGTTGGAGAGGCTGCGCACGTAGGCGGCGACGTAGTCCACCGCGTTCGGCCCGCCCATGCCGGTGAGCACCGTGCCCCACGGCGGCATCACGCCCTCGCGGCCGTGCTGGACGGTCTCGAGCACGCGCTCCGGCGCGCCGCCCCAGTGCCAGATGTCGTCGGACAGGTTCGGATAGCCGGTCGCGCCCTGCGCCGAAGAGCCATGGCAGGTCGCGCAGGTGTTGGCGAAGATCGAGCGGCCGAGCTCGCGCGCTTCCGGATCGGCCGCCAGCACCGGCAACGGCCGGCCCTTGTACGCGGCGAAGGTCTCTTCCAGCCGCGCGTCGGCCGCGGCCTTGGCCAGCGCGTGCTCGCCCTGCGAGCTCCAGCGGCCCATGCCCTGGTAGCCGCCCAGGCCCCCGAACCACAGCAGGTAGGCGACGCCGAAGGCGATCGCGATGTAGAAGCCGAGGATCCACCAGCGCGGCATCGGCTTGTTGTACTCGGTGATGTCGCCGTCCCAGTAGTGGCTGGTGTCCTCCGGGCGCGGGTCGCCCGGCCGGCGCTTCGCCGTCCACCACAGCAGCCAGGTGCAGCCGGCGAGGTTGAACACCACCAGCGCGATGACGTACCACGACCAGCCGCCGCTCATCGGTCGTCCTCCACGGCCAGGCGCGCCGCGTCCTCGAAGTCCGCGCGCTTGCGCGGCTGCCAGGCCCAGGCCCAGATGCCGACGAACAGCAGCAACAGCAGCGATGTCACGATTCCGGAAAGCATGGCGTCAGTTCCCGCGGGGTGCGTGCTTGCCGAGGCCCTGGAGATAGGCGACCACGGCGTCGAGTTCGGTCTTGCCGGCGACATCGGCGGCGGCCTTGGCGATCTCCTCGTCCGTGTAGGGGTCGCCGAGCCGCTGCAGCGCCTTCATGCTCGCGACCACGGCCTTGCCGTCGACCTCGGCTTCGGCCAGCCAAGGGAACGCGGGCATGTTCGATTCGGGCACGACCGCGCGCGGATCGGTCAGGTGCACGCGGTGCCAGTCGTCCGAGTAACGGCCGCCCACGCGCGCCAGGTCCGGCCCGGTGCGCTTGGAGCCCCACTGGAACGGGCGGTCGTACACCGACTCGCCGGCCAGCGAGTAATGCCCATAGCGCTCGGTCTCGAAGCGCAGCGTGCGCACCATCTGCGAATGGCAGCCGTAGCAGCCTTCGCGGACGTAGACGTCGCGGCCGGCGAGCTGCAGCGGCGGATACGGCTTGATGCCCGGCAGCGGCTGGATCGCCTCGGCCTGGAACATCAGCGGCACGATCTCCGCCAGGCCGCCGAGCGACACCGCCACGGCCACCAGCACGGCCAGCAGGCCGACGTTCTTCTCGATCTTCTCGTGTGCGAGTCCCATGGTCCTTCCTCAGGCCGCCGCGGTGGCTTCGTCGGAATGCGGCGGCAGCACCGGGTTGGCGGCCGGGGCCTTCGCCATCGCCCAGGTGCGCCACATGTGCCAGCCCATCAGGCACATGCCCGCCAGGATGAAGCCGCCGCCGAGCAGGCGCCCCAGGTAGTAGGGGTAGGTCGCGACCAGCGACTCGACGAAGCTGTAGGTCAGCGTGCCGTCGGCGTTGGTGGCGCGCCACATCAGGCCCTGGGTGATGCCGGCGATCCACATCGACACGATGTAGAACACCACGCCCAGCGTGTGCATCCAGAAGTGCGCGTCGACCAGCTTTGTCGAATACATCCCCTGCAGACCGAGCAGGCGCGGGTACAGCGAGTACAGCGAGCCGATGGTGATCATCGCCACCCAGCCCAGCGTGCCGGCGTGCACGTGGCCCACGGTCCAGTCGGTGTAGTGGCTGAGCGAATTGACCGTCTTGATCGAGAGCAGGGGGCCCTCGAAGGTCGCGATCATGTAGAAGCTGATCGCCACGATCAGGAACTTCAGGATCGGATCCGTGCGCAGCTTGTGCCACACGCCGGACAGCGTGAGGATGCCGTTCATCGCGCCGCCCCACGAGGGCGCCAGCAGGATCACCGAGAACACCATGCCCACCGACTGCGCCCAGTCCGGCAGCGCGGTGTAGTGCAGGTGGTGCGGGCCGGCCCACATGTAGATCGAGATCAGCGCCCAGAAGTGCACGATCGACAGGCGGTAGGAGTACACCGGGCGCTGCGCCTGCTTGGGCACGAAGTAGTACATCATCGCCAGGAAGCCGACGGTCAGCAGGAACGCGACCGCGTTGTGGCCGTACCACCACTGGGCCATCGCGTCGACCGCGCCGCTGTACACGGGGTAGGACTTCCACAGGCCCGACGGGATCGCCAGGTTGTTGACGATGTGCAGCAGGCCGACGCCGATGATGTAGGCGCCGAAGAACCAGTTGGCGACGTAGATGTGCTTGACCACGCGCTTCGCCACGGTAGCGAAGAACAGCCAGCCGTAGCTGACCCAGACCACCGCGATGAGGATGTCGAGGGGCCACTCGAGCTCGGCGTATTCCTTGCCCTGGGTGATGCCGAGGGGGAGGGTGATGACCGCGCCGAGCATCGCCGCCTGCCAGCCCCAGAACACGAACTGCGCGAGCCGGTCGGAGACCAGGCGCACGTGGCAGGTGCGCTGCACCACGTACAGCGAGGTCGCGAACAGCGCCGAGCCGCCGAAGGCGAAGATCACGCCATTGGTGTGCAGCGGGCGCAGGCGGCTGTAGGTCAGCCAGGGCGTATCGAAGTTCAGCGCCGGCCAGTACAGCTGGGCGGCGATGAGCACGCCGACCGCCATG
>DASWQG010000117.1:0-10591 GCA_036403775.1 Luteimonas sp. | reverse complement strand
TAGCCGCACTGGCCGCACTGGGTCTGCGGCAGGAGGCGGTCGAGGCGTTCGTCGAGCGGCGTCATCGGCGGCGTCGGCCGCGGCGGCTCATTTCACCGGCATGCCCGGCGCGGCGCCCGGATCGGCGTCGAGCAGGTGCAGCGCGCCGCCGTCGAAGCCGGCGGACAGGATCATGCCCTCGCTCAGGCCGAATCGCATCTTGCGCGGGGCGAGGTTGGCGATGAACACGACGTTGCGCCCGACCAGCCGCTCCGGCTCGCCGTAGCTGGCGCGGATGCCGGAGAAGACCTGGCGCCTGCCGAGCTCGCCCGCGTCGAGCTCGAAGCGCAGGAGCTTGTCCGAGCCTTCCACGAACTCGCAGGCGAGGACCTTGCCGACGCGCAGGTCGAGCCGGGCGAAGTCGTCGATGGAGATGGTGGTCGTCGCCTCGGGGGCGGCCACGGCGGAGGCCTCGGCGGCGGGTTTCATGGTGTCCTTCGAGGCTTCGGTCATGGCGTCGATCTGCTTAGGGTCGATGCGGGTGAACAGCGGCTGGTACTCCTGGATCGCGTGGTCGAGCAGCGGCGCGTCGGCGTCGTGCCAGGACGCCAGCGGCGCGGCGAGGAACGCCGCGGTCTCGCGCGCGAGCTTCGGCATGACCGGCGCAAGCGCCAGCGCCAGCACGCGGAACAGGTTCAATCCCTGGGTGCAGACCGCCTGCAGCTCGGCGTCCGCGCCGTCCTGCTTCGCGATCACCCACGGCTTGCGCTCGTCGATGTACCGGTTGGCCTCGTCGGCCAGCGCCATCGCCTGGCGCAGCACGGCCGCCGGCTCGTTGCGCTCGTAGGCGTCGCGGATCGGCGCCAGCGCCGCGACGAAGCGCGCGTAGGCCTCCGGCTCCGGGAGCGCCGGCGCGAGGCGGCCGGCGAAGCGCTTTTCGATGAAGCCGGCGCAGCGGCTGGCCAGGTTGACGAACTTGCCGACGACGTCGCTGTTCACCCGGGCGACGAAATCGGCCAGGTTGAGGTCGATGTCCTCCACGCCGCCGGAGGACTTGGCCGCGAAGTAGTAGCGCAGCGCCTCGGGCGGCAGGCCGCAGTCCAGGTAGGTGCGCGCCATCACGAAGGTGCCGCGGGACTTGGACATCTTGGCGCCGTCGACGGTCAGGTAGCCGTTGACGTGCAGGCGCGTCGGGGCGCGCAGGCCCGCGCCGTGCAGCATCGCCGGCCAGAACAGGCCGTGGAAGTTGACGATGTCCTTGCCGATTAAATGGTGCATCTGCGCGTCGCTGTCGTGCGCGACGTAGTCCTGGAAGTTGAGCCCGGTTCGGTCGCACAGGGCCTTGAAGCTGGACAGGTAGCCGATCGGCGCGTCGATCCAGACGTACAGGTACTTGCCCGGGTGGCCGGGAATCTCGAAACCGAAGTAGGGCGCGTCGCGGGAGATGTCCCAGGCGCGCAGGCCGCCCTCGCCGTCGAGCCACTCCAGCAGCTTGGCCTTCACCCCGGGCACCGCGACGTCGCCGGCCAGCCATTCGCGCAGGAACGCCTCGAAGTGCGCGAGCTCGAAGAAGAAGTGCTCGGACTCGCGCAGCTCCGGCGTGGCGCCGCTGACCACCGAATAAGGCGCCTTCAGCTCGGTCGGCGAATAGGTGGCCCCGCACTGCTCGCAGTTGTCCCCGTACTGGTCCGGCGTGCCGCAGTTGGGGCAGGTGCCCTTCACGTATCGGTCGGGCAGGAACATGCCGCGGACCGGGTCGTAGAGCTGGGCGACCGAGCGGCGGGACACGTGGCCGTTGGCATCGAGCCTGGCGTAGATCGCCTCGGTCAGGGCGCGGTTGCCGGCGGAATGGGTCGAGTCGTAGTGGTCGAAGGCGACGCCGAAGTCGGTGAAGTCGCGCTCGTGAGAGGCCTGGATCCCGGCGATGAAGGCTTCGGGCGTCGTCCCGGCCTTCTCCGCCGCCAGCATGATCGGCGTGCCGTGGGTATCGTCGGCGCAGACGTAATGCACCGTGGCGCCCGCCATGCGGCGGGCGCGGACCCAGATGTCGGCCTGGATGTAGCCGACCAGGTGGCCCAGGTGCAGCGGGCCGTTGGCGTAGGGAAGGGCGTTGGTGACGAGTGCGGGGGTCATGCCCCCGATTTTACTCGCGGATCCACACCTGCTGCCGGCAGAAGAACGCGATGCAGCCGCTCATGCCGAGCTTTTTCCCGCCTTCCAGCAGCTCGATCTTGGACTTGTAGGTCTTGCCCTTGGCCGGGTCGAGCACCGTGCCGCCGGTCCACTCGTTCCCGTCGGGCTTCAGGCCCCAGAGGATGGTCATGCCCTTGACCGGCTTGTCCTTGTTGGCGCCCTTGCACTTGTCGCAGACCGGGTTCGGGCCTTTCTCCGAGTACAGGATCTCGACGACGGTGCCGCGCAGGGTGCCGTCCGCGGCGCGGGTGATCTCGACGATGGACTTGGCCTTGCCGGTCTCGTCGTCGATGGTCTTCCACTTGCCCAGCGGCGAGGCGTCCTGGGCGAAGGCGGACAGGGGCAGCACGGCCAGCAGCAGGCCGGTGAGCAGGGAATGGCTGGGGCGCATGGGTCAGGCTCCGTTGGGCGACCGGACGGAAGCGTACGGCCAGGGCCTTTATAGCGCAAAAAAAGACCCCGCCACGAGGGCGGGGTCCAGGTACCACAAGGGCTTTGTGACTTATTCAGCCTTGCCGAAGTTCCAGCGGGCCTCGATGTAGTAGGCGCGGCCGTACGGGTTGAAGTTGCCCGAGTTGAACGGCGAGCCCGAGCTGCCCGGGTAGTTCATGCGATCCATCGTCGGCATCTTGTTGAACAGGTTGTTCACCAGGAACGAGAGCTTGAAGTCCTCGCTGACGTCCCAGTTCACGCTGCCGTTGTAGGTCGTGTACGTGCCCAGCTTGTAGGCGCCGTCGCGATCGTAGCCAGCCGGGGTCAGGCGCGCGATGTAGTTCGGCGTCGGACCGATGTGGTTGGCGTACAGCGTGGTGGTGACCGTGTTCATGCGCCAGGCGACCGAGGCGTTGGCCTTGTAGACCGGGTCGCTGCTCCAGTACGGGTCGTTGAGCAGGTCGACGACCGGGTCGGTCGGGTACTGCTGGAACTCGTGCTTGAGGTTGCGGGTGTACGAACCGTTCAACTGCAGGCTGCCCCACGCGCCCAGGTCCTGGAGGTAGTGCGCCTCGGCACTCACCGCGTTCAGGACTTCCGACGCGATGTTGACCTTGCTCACGTCGATCTGGGTCACGCGGCCGGTGGACCCGCGGTGGATCTGCTCGAACGCGGCCTGGCAGGTGCCCGAATTCGGGTCCAGCTCGCCGATGCGGCAGGCCAGCTCGTCGCGCATCAGCTGGTCGATGCTCTGCTGCGCCACTTCGTCACGGATGTCGAAGTGGTGGTAGTCGGCGCCGACCGAGAAGGTCGCGGTCGGGGCCCACACCACGCCGTAGCTCCACACGTCGGCGTTGATCGGATCCAGCTCGGGGTTGCCCTGCTGGGTGCCGAAGAACTGCACGTTGGAGAACTGGTTCGGGCAGTCGTCCACTTCCTCGGGGTCGAAGCCGAGCTGGTAGCAGTTGTAGTAGTCCGTGGTGAAGCTGTAGAAGCCGCTCATGCCCTGGAACTGGTCGGACAGGGTCGGCACCTTGAACGCCGTGCCGTACTTGCCGCGGAACAGCAGGCTCTCGAACGGACGGAACTCCAGGCCGACGCTGTAGGTGGGCTTGGAGACGTCCTCGTCGGCGACCTTGAAGCTGTCGTAGCGGGCCGAGACGGTGGTCGTCAGCATGTCGATGACCGGCAGGCGCAGCTCCGAGGTCACCGCGTAGCGCGAACGGTCGCCGCCGCCGCTGACCGCCGTGGTGCCCCAGATCTCGCCGTTCAGGAAGCGCGGATCCGGATCGTAGGTCCAGCCCTGGTTGCCGCCTTCGACCGCGACCGCGAAGCCGGCGTCACCGCCCGGCAGCTGGAACAGGGCGCTGTTGGTGACCACGCCACGGACCATGTTGTCGAACGTGCGGCTCTCCGACACGGTCTCGCCCATGAAGCTGAAGAACTGCTCCGGGGTCAGCATCGTGTAGAACGCGGCGTAGTCCGGCTCGAAGATCGGGTAGTTGCCGAAGTACGGATCCCAGCCCAGCTGCGGGCCGAGCACGTGTTCCTGGAAGAACGCGTTGATCGGGTCCGCCAGGCGCGAGAGCTGGTGCTCCTCGAGCTTGTACTCGGTGCGGGTGAAGCCGATGTCGTAATCCCAGTACGAGTCGCCGAAGGTGCCGTTGATGCCGAAGCCGATCCGGTAGGAACGGTTCTTGTCGTTGGCCATCGTGTTCTCGTAGCCACCCATGTCTTCCGGGGTGAACACGCGCTGCAGGTTCAGCAGGTCGCCCGGAGGGCAGGCGGGGCTGCCGCCGCAGTAGATGTCGGAGATCGTGTTCCCGGCGCGCGGGTCGAAGAAGTAGCCCCACTCGACGCCCGTGCCCCACCAGGTGTAGTTCGAGCCGATGTGGTACTGCACGTTCTCCGCGCTGTACAGGGCATCGGCGTAGAACTGCATGTTCGGGTTGATGTCGAAGGTGACGTGCGAGTAGAGCTGGGTGCTCTCCTTGCTGTTCTTCAGGGTGCGGTAGCCCGGCGAGGACAGCGAGCCGCAATACAGCTCGTCGCCGAAGCCCGGGCGGGTCTGCTGCTCGATCGTGCCGCCGAAGCCGGAGCTGATCGGGCCGCAGTCGGCGCCTTCAGGCCAGTAGTAGCTGGAGAACGGGCTGTAGACCAGCCAGTCGCGGCCCGACAGCGGGGGGCTGGTGCCTTCCGTGTTGTAGCGCTCGGTCAGTTCGCGCTGGTAGCCCCAGATCGGCTTGGTCTTCTCGTACTGGGCGCCGACGAGCACCGCGAGGCGGTCGTCCTTGAAGTCGATCTGGTCGGCGATGCTCGCGCGGAACGACTGGCCGCCACCTTCGTGGTAGCCGCCGACGCGGGTGCTGACGATGGTGCCGTCGACCTGCTTCTTGAGGATGATGTTGACGACGCCCGCGATCGCGTCGGAGCCGTACAGGGAGGACTGGCCGCCCGGCAGGATCTCGATGCGCTCGACCAGGTCGATCGGCAGGCCGCTGATGTTGTTGAACACGTCGCTGCCGTTGTACAGCGCCGGGTAGTTCGACATCGGGCGGCCGTCGATCAGGTACTTGGCGTAGCTGGGCGACAGGCCGAACAGGCTCAGGGTCTCGGCGCCCTGGGTGAACGAGGCCGAGGTCTGGTTGCCCTGGACGCCACCGGTGGCGAAGGAGGTCGACTGCAGGACGTCGGCGACGCTGGTGAAGCCGCGGGCCTGGATGTCCTCGGCCGTGATGATCGTCAGCGGCTTGAAGGTCTCCAGCTCGGTCTGCGGGATCAGCGAACCGGTCACCACGACCTTGTTCAGCTGCTTGGCGGACGGGTCCGGGGCGGTGGTCTGCGCCTGGGTCGCGTCCTGCGAGGAGGTATCCTGTTGCGCGTACGCCGCCGACGCGGGCACGAGCAGCGCAGCGAACAAGGCGGTCGCGAGGCGACTGCGCTGCGGCGAGTGGTGTCTGGACATTGCCATTGGGCTCCTGATGAATGCGTTGCTGATCCCCGCCCCGTTACGAATTTTTGTGGTGGGGTAAACGGGACCTTAACATATCCGGAAGTGACTGCAACTAGTCGGACTTGACCCTGAAATACATGAATGCGTAGGAGCCGGGCTTGGAACTGAAAGATCGCATCGCGGGCCTCGAGTGGCAGGGACTTTCACTTTCCGAATCAAACACTTCCGTGAAAACGGCCGAGGGTCCGGCGGGTGCCGCCGTGGCCCTGGTGACCGGGTTCCCGGTCGGCGGTGGGGTCGAACAGCTGCTGCGGGCCGGCATCGAGTCCGCGATCGCTCCCACCACGCTGGCCAGCTTCGAATGCAGCGCCCGGATCGCGCCCCATGCCCCGCAGCCTCCCCTGACCCCGTCTTCACGCATCCGCAACATCATCGCCATCGGCTCGGGCAAGGGCGGCGTGGGCAAGTCCACCACCGCCGTGAACCTGGCGCTGGCGCTCGCCGCCGACGGCGCCCGGGTCGGCGTCCTGGATGCCGACGTCTACGGCCCGAGCATCCCGACCATGCTCGGCCTGTCGGGCAAGCCCGAGAGTCCGGACGGGAAATCCATCCAGCCGCTGCGCGCGCACGGGATCGACGCGATGTCCATCGGCCTGCTGGTGGAGCAGGACACGCCGATGATCTGGCGCGGCCCGATGGCGACCCAGGCGCTGACCCAGCTGCTGGAACAGACCCTCTGGGGCGGCGAGACGGGGCTCGACTACCTCATCGTCGACCTGCCGCCGGGTACCGGCGACATCCAGCTCACGCTGGCGCAGAAGATCCCGGTGGCCGGCGCCCTTGTGGTGACCACGCCGCAGGAGGTCGCGACCATGGACGCGCGCAAGGCGCTGCGGATGTTCGAGAAGGTCAAGGTGCCGGTGCTGGGCCTGGTCGAGAACATGGCGGTGCACGTGTGCCGGAACTGCGGCCACGAGGAGCACGTGTTCGGCCAGGGCGGCGGCGAGCGCATGGCCGCGCAATACGGCGTGCCGCTGCTCGGCAGCCTGCCGCTGGAGCTTGCGATCCGCGAGCAGGGCGACCTCGGAGTGCCGGTGGTGGTGTCGGCGCCGGACTCGGCGGCGGCGCGCGCCTATCGCGACACCGCCCGCGCGATGGCGGCGCGCCTGGCGGCGCGGCCGAAGGCGCCGCGGCCGATCGCGGCGTCGATGCTGGGGTAGCAGGGAGGCAAGCCGACCATGGGTCGGCCCTACAATGGGGGTTTGGCCGGTGGGGGTTCGATGAGCATCAAGAGCGATCGCTGGATCCGCGCGATGGCGGAGCGGCAGGGGATGATCGAGCCGTTCGAGCCGGGGCAGGTGAAGCATGCCGCCGACGGCCACCGCATCGTCAGCTACGGCACGTCCAGCTACGGCTACGACGTGCGCTGCTCGCGCGAATTCAAGGTGTTCACCAACATCAACTCGACCATCGTCGATCCGAAGGCCTTCGACCCGGGCAGCTTCGTGGACGTCGAGTCGGACGTCTGCATCATCCCGCCCAACTCCTTCGCGCTGGCGCGCACCGTCGAGTACTTCCGGATCCCGCGCGACACGCTGGTGGTGTGCCTGGGCAAGAGCACCTATGCGCGCTGCGGCATCATCGTCAACGTCACGCCGCTGGAGCCGGAGTGGGAAGGGCACGTCACCCTGGAGTTCTCCAACACCACGCCGTTGCCCGCGCGCATCTACGCCAACGAGGGCGTCGCGCAGATGCTGTTCTTCCAGGCCTCGGCCGACGACGTCTGCGAGACCTCGTACAAGGACCGCGGCGGCAAGTACCAGGGCCAGACCGGGGTCACGCTCCCGCGGACGTGAGGCAGGACCGCAAGGTGCCGATGCGCTCCACCAGCGCCTCCGGCGGATAGGGTCGCGCGGCCACGCGGCCCCACACCGGGGCCGGCCAGGCCGGATCGCCCTCGAAGCGCGCGACCACGTGCACGTGCAGCTGCGGCACCAGGTTGCCGAGCGCGGCGACGTTGAGCTTGTCGGGATGGAAGCAGTCGCGCAGCAGGCGCGCGGCGCGATCGATCTCGTCGGTGAGCTGGCGCCGCAGGTCGCGGTCCAGGTCGATCAGCTCGCGCGCGCCCGGGATGCGCGGCACCAGCACGAGCCAGGGATAGTTGGCGTCGTCCATCAGCCGCAGCTCGCACAGGTCGAACGTCGCCACCGGATGGCTGTCGGCGGCGAGGCGCGGATCGAGGTGGTAGCCGTCGGCGTGGTGCATGGCGCGGCTCAGGACAGGACGTCGGCGAACATCGCCAGGGTCCGCGCGTGCGCCTCGCGCGCGGCCGCCGCTTGGTAGTGCGCGGGCGAGGCGTCGCGGTTGAACGCGTGGCCGGCGCCTTCGTAGACGTACACCGGCGCCTCGGGATGATGGCGGCGATGCGCCGCCACCGCCTCGGCGGGAATGGAGGCGTCATCGGCGCCGAAGTGGAACTGGACCGGGGCGCGCAGCGGCTCCTCCAGGAACGGCACGTTGCGCGCGCCGTAGTAGCTCGAGGCCGGCAGGCCGAGGCGGGTATTGGCGAGCAGGGCGACGGTGCCGCCCCAGCAGAAGCCGACCACGCCGACCTTCAGCCCCTCGCCGCGCAGCTGCCGCGCCGCCGCGCCGACGATGGCGACCGCGGCGTCCAGGCCGAGCGCGTCCACCAGCGCGCGGCCGCGGCTGGTGTCGCCCCGCGAGTACTCCAGTTCGATGCCGTGCGCGGCGCCCGGCGCGGCGTCGAAGAAGGCCGGCGCGACCGCGACGTAGCCTTCGGCGGCGTAGCGGTCCACGACGCTGCGGATGTGCGCGTTGACCCCGTAGATCTCCTGCACGACCACGAGGCCACCACGCGGCGCGGCGATCGGGTCGGCGCGCCATGCGCCGATCGCGCCGGACGGGGTATCGAGGACGATGTCGCGGCCCATGGCGGTTCCCCTGCGGGGCGTTCAGGGCCCCGATTCTAGCGCCGCTATAATCCGCGGCCCTTTCGCGTGCCCGCAGGCCCGATGTCCACGTCACCTCCCAAGGTCGGTTTCGTCAGCCTCGGCTGCCCCAAGGCGCTGGTGGATTCGGAGCGGATCCTCACCCAGCTGCGGGTCGAGGGCTATGCGCTCTCGCCGAGCTACGACGACGCCGACGTGGTCGTGGTCAACACCTGCGGGTTCATCGATTCGGCGGTGGCCGAGTCGCTGGACGCGATCGGCGAGGCCATGGCCGAGAACGGCAAGGTCATCGTCACCGGTTGCCTGGGCAAGCGCGAGGACGTCATCCGCCAGGCGCATCCGGGCGTGCTCTCGATCAGCGGGCCGCAGGACTACGGCAGCGTGATGCAGGCGGTGCACGCGGCGGTGCCGCCGCGGCACGACCCGTTCGTGGACCTGCTTCCCGATTACGGGCTGAAGCTGACGCCGAAGCATTACGCCTACCTGAAGATTTCCGAGGGCTGCAACCACCGCTGCAGCTTCTGCATCATCCCGTCCATGCGCGGCGACCTGGCATCGCGCCCGGTGGACGAGGTGCTGCGCGAGGCCGAGCGGCTGGTGGCGGGCGGCGTGAAGGAGCTGCTCGTGGTCTCGCAGGACACCAGCGCCTACGGCGTGGACCTGAAGTACGCGCCGCGCGAGTGGCGCGGCGCGGCCTACGAGACCCGCATGAAGGCGCTGTGCGAGGGCCTGTCGCAGCTCGGGGCGTGGACGCGGCTGCATTACGTCTATCCCTACCCGCACGTGGACGGGATCATCCCGCTCATGGCCGAGGGCAAGCTCCTGCCGTACCTGGACATCCCGTTCCAGCACGCGAGCCCGCGCATCCTCAGGCTGATGAAGCGGCCCGGCGCGGTGGAGCGGACGCTGGAGCGGATCGCGTCCTGGCGCGAGGCCTGCCCGCAACTCGCCATCCGCTCCACCTTCATCGTCGGCTTCCCCGGCGAGACCGAGGCGGAATTCGAGGAGCTGCTCGAATTCCTCGAGGTGGCGCAACTCGACCGCGTCGGCGCGTTCGCCTATTCGCCGGTCGAGGGGGCCAGCGCCAACGCGCTGCCCGATCCGGTGCCCGAAGCGATCAAGCAGGAGCGCCTGGCGCGCTTCATGGACACGCAGGCGGCGATCAGCGCGGCACGGCTGGAAGCCAAGGTCGGCAGCGTGCAGCGTTGCCTGGTGGATGCGATCGACGGCGAACTGGCGATCGCGCGCTCGATGGCCGACGCGCCGGAGATCGACGGCCTGGTGCAGGTGCAGGACGGTGCCGCCGCCGGACTGCGCCCCGGCCAGTTCGCCGACATCCAGATCCTCGGCAGCGACGAGCACGACCTCTACGGCGAAGTCGCGTAATCCACCCCGGCGATGGCGAAGCGCGCCGGGCCGCCCGGCAGCTCGACCTCCACTTCGTCGTCCACGCGCTTCTTCAGCAGGGCCCGCGCGAGCGGGGAGTCGATGCTGATGTGGCCGAGCGCCGCATCGGTCTCGTCCGGGCCGACGATGCGGTAGCGCGCGAGGTCGCCGGTGTCCAGCCGCTCCACTTCGACCCAGGCGCCGAAATACACCGCCGTCCGGTCGGCCGGCGGCGCATCCACGACGCGCAGCGCTTCCAGCCGCTTGCCCAGGTAGCGCACGCGGCGGTCGATGCCCGCGAGCTGCTTCTTGCGATAGGTGTATTCGGCGTTCTCGGAACGGTCGCCCTCGGCTGCGGCGGCCGCCAGCGCGCGCACGACCTCGGGGCGCTGCACGCGCCACAGGTCGTCGAGTTCCGCCTTCAGCCGGGCATGGCCTTCCGGCGTGACCAGCGCGGTGCCGTGCCCGGCCGGCGGGCGCCAGCGGCCCATCCCCAAGCCGCCGGTTCAGCGGGCGCGGCGCAGGCGCGGGTCGCCGGGCGCGCCGGTCGGTTCGCCATCGGCGCCAAGGGGCACGAGGCCGTCGTCGCCTTCGATCGCGTACAGCCGGTCGCTCGCCTGCTTGCTGCCCGGGTCCAGGCGGACGCTGCGCCCATCGGGTTCCAGCGACCAGCTGCCGC
>DASWQG010000116.1:0-1875 GCA_036403775.1 Luteimonas sp. | reverse complement strand
TACGAGCGCATCCACCGCTGGAACCCGGACGCGCTGGATCCCAACCGTTCCTTCCGCGCCGACAGCCCGTCCGGCGAGGCCGCGGCGCTGCTGCGCCTGGTCGGGCCACTGCGCGACCGCTTCCTGGTGCACGTCGACCTGCACGAGACCACCGACACCGACGAATCCGAGTTCCGCCCGGCGCTGGCCGCGCGCGACGGCAAGCCCTTCGAGCCCGGCGCGATCCCGGACGGGTTCTACGTGGTCGGCGACAGCGCCAATCCGCAGCCGGGCTTCCAGCAGGCGATCATCGCCGCGGTGTCCAGGGTGACCCACATCGCGCCCGCGGACGCCAACGGCGAGATCATCGGTTCACCGGTCGTCTCGCCCGGCGTCATCCTCTACGCGGTGCGCGAGCTCGGGCTGTGCGCCGGCATCACCGATGCGCGCTACACCACGACCACCGAGGTGTATCCCGACAGCCCACGCGCCACGCCGCGGCAATGCAACGACGCCCAGGCGGCGGCCGTGCGCGCCGCGATCGATTACGCCCTGTCCGCATGAAGCAGCACATCGACGGCGAAGGGTTCCAGCTCGAGCTCGAGACCCGCCGCCACCACCTGCATGCCTACGTGCACGGTGGCGCCGATTCGTTCGACGTGTCGCTGTCGTACTGGACGCTGCTGGGCGAGGCCTGCCGGCAGGTCGGCGCCCGTCGCCTGCTGGTGGTCGAGGACCTGACGCCGTGGCATGCCTCCGAAGAGGACTTCCAGCGCCTGATGGAGGCGATGCGGCGCAGCGGCCTGGACCAGGTGCAGGTGGCCTATACCTCGCTGCAGACGCCCATCGACGTCAACGAGGTGGGCGTGATCGTCGGCATGGAGCAGGGCATGTGGACCCGCCTGTTCAGCACCGAGCGCGACGCCGAACTCTGGCTCGGCGTGGGCAGCGTGCCCGACGAGCGCTAGGGCCGGTGTCCGGCGCACGTTCCGGATAGCGGGACGGGGGCCGCGGGTGCACAGTGCGGCCTCACTGACCGCCGGAGACGCCCCTTGCTGACCCTCTACGACTACCTGCCCTCGCGCAATGCCTGGAAGGTGCGGCAGTTGCTGCACCACCTCGCGCTGGACTACCGCCGCGTCCCGGTCGGCATCTTCGAGGGCGAAGGGCGCACGCCGGCGTTCCTGGCCATCAACCCCAGCGGCCGCGTCCCGGCGCTCGTGCTGGAGGACGGGCGCGCGCTAGCCGAGTCGAACGCGATCCTGGCCTACCTCGCCGACGGCACGGCCTACCTCCCCGACGACCGTTACGGCCGCGCGCGCGTGCTGCAGTGGCTGTCCTTCGAGCAGGAACAGGTCGAGTCGGTGATCGGCTCGCTGCGCTACTGGACGCTCACCGGCAAGCTGCCGCGTCGACCACAGGGACTGGTGGAGATGAAGCGCGAAGGCGCCGTGCGCACGCTCGCCCTGCTGGACCGGGAGCTGGCGACGCGTCCTTTCATCGCCGGCGACGCGTACGGCATCGCCGACATCTCGGTCTATGCGTACGCCAGCCGCGCGGGGGACGCGGGCATCGCGCTGGCGCCCTGGCCGCACTTCCGCGCGTGGACCGCGCGGGTCGAGGCGCAGCCGCGCTTCCTCGACGAACCCTGGGACTACGCGATCGATCCGCACGCAGCGGGCGAGCTGCCCGCGTGAGCCGCTACTTGCCCAGCGCGCGCACGGCCTCGAGCATCGTCTTGACGTGCAGGTTGGGGTTCATGTCCGCGTGCACCGCGGCGATCTCCCCGGAAGGCGCGACCACGTAGGACGTGCGGCTGGACCATTCGGGCTTGCGGTCGAGCACGGCGTCGTATTGCGCCGCGATCTTCGCGCCGGGGTCGGCGGCCACGGGGAA
>DASWQG010000115.1:0-3764 GCA_036403775.1 Luteimonas sp. | reverse complement strand
ATCTCGATGCGCGAAGCCGAACTGCTGGCGCACCTCACCGAAGAGATGCAGCAGGTCGACGGCCTGCGCATCCTCGGGACCGCCCCGGACAAGGCGGCCGTGGTGTCGTTCCTGGTGGAAGGGGCGCACGCGCACGACCTGGCGACGCTGCTCGACCTGGAGGGCGTCGCAGTGCGCTCGGGCCACCATTGCGCCCATCCGCTGATGGCCTGGATCGGCGTGCCCGCGACCTGCCGCGCCTCGCTCGCGTTCTACAACACGCACGCCGAGATCGAGGCATTCATGGCCGCGCTGGCCAAGGTGCGGAAGCTGCTGTGCTGACGCCGGGCCCGATCGTGTTCCGCGACGCGGTCGAGGCCGACCTCGACGCGCTGGTGGCGCTGGTGACCTCCGCCTATCGCGGCGACGCCAGCCGCGTCGGCTGGACCACCGAGGCCGACCTGCTCGATGGCGAGCGCATCGACCGCGAGGTGCTGCGCGAGGACCTGCTGCGCCCGCGCAGCCGCGTCCTGCTGGCCGAACGCGACGGCGAGCTGCTGGCCTGCGCGCACGTCGCCGAACTCGAGGGCGAGGGCTATTTCGGCATGTTCGCCGTGCGCCCGGCGCTGCAGGGCGGCGGCCTGGGCAAGGCCGTCCTCGCCGAGGCGGAACGGATCGCGCGCGAGGCATGGGGGTTGCGCACGCTGCGGATGACCGTCATCGACGTGCGCGAGGAGCTGCTGGCCTGGTACCAGCGCCGGGGCTACCACCGCACCGGCATCACCAAGCCGTTCCCCTACGGCGACGAGCGCTTCGGCATCCCCCGGCGCGACGACCTCCGCTTCGAACTCCTCGAGAAGGACCTCTGACATGGGCGACTGGGTGCGGGTGTGCGCCACCGCCGAACTGCTGCCGGGCGAGCAGACCGTGGCGTGGGACGGCGACACCGCGATCGTCGTCGTCAACTATGACGGCGACTACTACGCGCTCGAGGACCGCTGCAGCCACGAGGACTTCGAGCTCTCCGCCGGCTGCTTCGACGGCGAGGAAGCGACGATCGAGTGCGTGCTGCACGGCTCGAAGTTCGACGTGCGCGACGGTCGCGCGCTCAACCCGCCGGCCTACGCGCCGGCCGTGCGCTTCCCGGTCAAGGTCGAGGACGGCGCAGTCTGGACGCGGGATGACAGGGACTGAGTCCAGGCGGCTCCGATGGGCGCTTGCGCAATGATAATGGTTCTCATTACCATTGCCGCCCCGGCGCCGAGGGCGCCAATACCCGACCGGAAACATGTCCCGCCTGTCCCGCCCACGCAGCCTGCCGTGCCGCCATTCCCTGTTCGCCGCCCTCATCGGTCTTGCCTGCGCGCCGACCCTCGCGGGCGAACCCGGCGCCGGCGCCGCGCTCGACGATCCGCCCCAGGACCTGGGCACGGTCACCGTGGTCGGCCTGCGCTATCTGCCCGAGTACGACGCCCGTAGGACCCGCAGCGCCACGAAGACCGACACGGAACTGCTGGACGTGCCGCAGGCGGTCACGGTCGTCACCGACAAGCTGATCGCCGACCAGGCGATGACCAGCCTCGCCGACACGCTGCGCTACATGCCGGGCGTGGGCACCGCGCAGGGCGAAGGCAACCGCGACACGCCGGTGATGCGCGGCAACAGCACCACCGCCGACTTCTTCGTCGACGGCGTCCGCGACGACGTCCAGTACATCCGCGACATCTACAACGTGGAGCGCGTCGAAGCGCTGAAGGGGCCGAACGCGATGATCTTCGGCCGGGGCGGCAGCGGGGGCGTGATCAACCGGGTCACCCGCCAGGCCGACGGCGATGCGCACCGGTCCGCGACCTTCCAGGTCGGATCCGGCCAGCGGCGGCGCGCCACGCTGGACTACGGCGACGCGATCGGCCTGAATGCGGCGTTCCGCGTCAATGCCGTCCACGAAGACTCCCGGAGTTTCCGCGACGGCTTCGAACTGCGGCGCAGCGGCATCAACCCGGGCTTCGGCATCGACCTCGGCGCCGCGACGCGCCTGCACGTCGCCTACGAACACTTCCGTGACGAGCGGGTCGCCGATCGCGGCGTGCCCTCGCTCCACGGCCGTCCCGTGGCAGTCGAACCTTCCACCTTCTTCGGCGATCCGGCGCAAAGCCCGGTGGAAGCCACGGTGGACGCGCTCGATGCCGTCCTCGAGCATGCCTTTGCCGGCGGAGTGGCATTGCGCAACCACCTGCGCCTGGCCGACTACGACAAGTTCTACCAGAACGTCTTCCCCCGCTCGGTCGACGCCGATGCGCGGACGGTGGCGCTTGCCGCCTACAACAACGCCACCACCCGGCGGAACCTGTTCAACCAGATGGACCTCACCTGGCAGGTGGACGCGGGCGGGATCTCGCACACGCTGCTGGCGGGCGCCGAATGGGGCCGGCAGGCGACCGACAACCGGCGCATGACCGGCTACTTCGGCGGGCCGGGCAGCACCGTGACCAGCCTGCAGGTGCCGCTCGACGATCCGCGCACCCAGGCGCCCGTGGACTTCCGGCCCAGCGCCTCCGATGCCGACAACCACGGCGTCGCGAGGGTGGCCTCGGTCTATCTCCAGGACCAGCTGCAACTGACGCCGCACTGGCTCGCCATCGTTGGCCTGCGCCACGAGGACATGCGCGTGGACCTGCGCGACCACCGCGGCGGCGACACCTTGCGCGGCCACGACCGCCTGCTGTCGCCGCGCGCCGGCCTGGTCTACAAGCCGGTGGACGCGGTCTCGGTGTACGCCAGCTACAGCATGTCGTACCTGCCGCGCGCCGGCGAACAGCTGGCCTCCCTGCGCGCAAGCAACGCGACCCTGGATCCGGAGACATTCCGCAACCGCGAACTGGGCGCCAAGTGGGACCTGCGCCCCGGCCTGTCGGCGAGCATCGCCGCATACCGGCTCGACCGCGGCAACGTCGCCGTGGTGGATCCGGCCGACCCCACCCGCTCGATCCTGGTCGACGGACAGCGCGCGCAGGGCGTCGAACTGGGCATCGCCGGGCGCATCACCGATGCCTGGCAACTGATGGGTGGTTACGCGTACCAGCAGGGCGAGATCACCACCACGCAGTCGGCCACGGCGCTGGCGGGCAACCGCCTGGCGCAGTTGCCCCGGCATTCGGCCTCGCTGTGGAACCGCTACGACTTCAATGCGGCGTTCGGCGCGGGACTGGGCATCGTCCACCGCGGCGCGATCTTCGCCAACGTGGACAACGCCGTCACGGTGCCCGCCTTCACCCGCTTCGACGCGGCGCTGTACTGGACGGTCAAACCGTCCCTCCAGTTGCAGCTCAACATCGAGAACCTCGGCGACAAGCGCTACTTCGCCAGCGCCCACGGCAACGACAACATCAGTCCCGGGGCGCCACGCAGCGCATGGCTGGGCGCGCACCTGAGGTTCTGAGGCTCGCCGGCACCCGGATGGCGCCGGCGCGGGCCGGTGCTACAGGCGCGTGATGCGGATGACGAGGAGCTCGCCGCCACCGTCCAGGAGATGGCGCATGCGGGCATCGCCGCCGGGCAGCAGCGCGGTGTCGCCGGGCTGCAGCGGCGGCAATCCGGACGCGGGTTCGAAGCGTGCCTGTCCGGACAGCAGGTACAGCGCCCACGTGTCGCGGGGATCCACGAACACCGCCATCGATCCGACCAGCGGCCGGTGCCACAGGTGCGCGTCCACCGCGTCGCGGCGCCACATCAGGTTGAAGTCCAGCGTCGGTCCATCGACCAGCTCGCCGACCACCGCCCGCTCG
>DASWQG010000114.1:0-1692 GCA_036403775.1 Luteimonas sp. | reverse complement strand
GGTCGCGCTGGACGTGCGCCGCGACGGCAAGCCGCTGCAGCTCACCGCGGTCCTGCGCGAGCAGCCGCGCGCGCTGGGCGGCGGCTCGCTCGACGCCCGGCTGGCCGGCGCCACCTTCGCCGAACTGCCGGCCTCGGCGCGCCAGGGCGGCCTGGACGGCGTGCTGGTGGCCTCCGTCGAGCGCGATAGCCGTGCCTTCATGAGCGGGCTGCGCGAGGGCGACGTGGTGGTCGCCGCCAACTCCGGCCGCTTCGACGACCTCGCCGGCTTCCGCCTCGGCTTCGGCAGCCCGCCGCCGCAGCTGGTGCTGCGCATCGCCCGCGCCGGCCGCGTCTACGACTTGCTCATGCGCTGAGCCGCACACTTCCCCGGACGCAAGTCCACCAAGGAGCACATGCAATGGCACCCACCGCTACCGACAACATCAAGAGCAACCTCGGCGAAGCCGGCGGCCACCTGAAGTCCGCCGCCTCCCAGGCCGGCACCGCCGTCAAGGACGCCGCCAGCGCGGCGGGCGAGGAAATGCGCCTGGGCAAGGCGCAGGTCAAGTCCGAACTGGCCGACGGCGCGCTCGCCGGCCTCGCCGCGCTCGAGCAGGCCGGCGCCGCCAGCCGCGAGCAGATGGACGCGCTGATGGACAAGGGCCGCGACCTCGTCGAGAGCGCCGCCGACCTGATCCGCGAGCGTCCGATCGCCTCGTTCGGCGTCGCCTTCGCGACCGGCTGGATCATTGCCAAGCTCGCCCGCAGCGGCAAGTAATCCCGTGGCGGACACGGCAGCCGGCGAGCGCGGCGAGGACGCGGAGCGCCCAGGCAAGCCCGGCATCGACGAGCTCGTGCGCGAGCTCGGCGCGGCGGGCAGCGCCACCTTCCAGGCCGGCCGCGAGGCCGGCAAGGCGCTGCGCATCCTCGTGTCCGCGGATATCTCGCTGGCGCGCAGCGCGTTCGGCCGCACGCTGGCGTTCACCGGCGTGGCGATCGCGCTGGGCGCCTCGGCGTGGCTGCTGCTGATGGCAACCCTGGTCGCCTGGCTGGCGCTCGGGCTGGGCTGGGCGTGGTCGGCGGCGCTGATCCTGCCGGCGCTGCTCAGCCTGGCCGCGGCCGCGGCCGCTGGCTGGGCGGCGATGCGCTACTTCGAGCACACGCGGATGAAGGCGACGCGCCGGCAACTCGCGCGGCTGGGCTTCGGCGAACTGGCCGGGCTGATCCCGGAGGCCGGCTCGGCGCAGTCCGCCGAGCAGGGCGCCGAGCAGGTCAACGAGGCCACCGGCGGCGAACCGGTGAAGAAGGGACTCGGCGTCGACGTGACGCCGCCGTGACACGCGCGCACAAGGGCAAGGCGATGGGATTCCACGAACTGATCGACAAGGTGCACCAGGCCGAGACTGCGCTGGAGGCGCGCGAGCGCCAGGCCTCGGCGGACTGGCGCCAGACGAAAGCGTCCTGGCGCGCACTGTGGACGCCCGGCCGGATCGTGATCGCCGGTCTCGCCTCCGGCTTCATCGTCGGCCAGGCGCGGCCGCTCAAGCGTGTCACCACCGGCCAGTCGATCCTGCAGATGGCGACCGCGCTGGCCGGGTTGTTCGCCAGCGGCAGCGCGCAGGCCGCCGCGCAGGGCGCGGAGGAAGCTGCCGACGCGGCCGACGCCGGCGCCGCGGCGAACCTGCAGGCGCAGGACGCCGCGGCTTCGGCA
>DASWQG010000113.1:0-5429 GCA_036403775.1 Luteimonas sp. | reverse complement strand
GCTTCACCATCCCGCTGCTGATCGGCGGCGCGACCACCTCGCGCGCGCACACCGCGCTGAAGATCGATCCGCACTACAAGTCGGCCACCATCTGGGTGAAGGACGCCTCGCGCGCGGTCAACGTCGCCCAGTCGCTGGTCTCGCCCGGGCAGCGCGAGGCCTTCGTCGCCGCCAACGAGGCCGATTACGCGGAGATCCGCGAACGCCATCGCCGCAAGGACGGCGGCAAGCGGCTGGTCTCGCTGGCCCACGCCCGCGCCCAGCGCTTCGACGGCGGGTGGGCCGACTACGTGCCGCCGGCGCCCCGGCAGCCCGGCGTCACCGTGTTCGACGACTACCCGCTGGGCGACCTCGTCGAGCTCATCGACTGGGGTCCCTTCTTCAACGCCTGGGAACTGGCCGGCCGCTACCCGGACATCCTCGACGACGCCGTGGTCGGGCCGCAGGCGCGCGAGCTGTTCGCGGACGCGCAGGCCATGCTGCGGCAGGTCGTGGACCAGAAGTGGCTCACCGCGAAGGCGGTGGTCGGCTTCTGGCCCGCGAACAGCGTCGGCGACGACGTGGTCCTGGGCGACGGGACCACCCTGCACTTCCTCCGGCAGCAGGCGGACAAGCCGCCGGAGCGGCCGGATTTCTGCCTGGCGGACTTCATCGCGCCGCGCGACAGTGGCCGCCAGGACTGGATCGGCGCCTTCGCGGTCACCGCGGGCATCGGCATCGAGCCGCACCTGGAACGCTTCCGCGCCGACCACGACGACTACAACGCGATCCTGCTCAAGGCCCTCGCCGACCGCCTCGCCGAGACGCTCGCCGAGCGCATCCACCAGCGCGTGCGCACGGACCTGTGGGGCTACGCCGCCGACGAGTCGCTCGACGCGCAGGCGCTGATCGACGAGCGCTACCGGGGCATCCGCCCCGCCCCGGGCTACCCGGCGTGCCCGGAACACAGCGAGAAGACGACCATGTTCCGCCTGCTGGATGCGACGACCCACGCCGGGATCACCCTGACCGAGCACTTCGCGATGTATCCCGCCGCGTCGGTGTCCGGCTGGTACTTCAGCCATCCGGGCAGCCAGTACTTCGTGGTGGGGCGCGTGTCGAAGGAACAGGTCGCCGACTACGCGCGACGCAAGGGCATCGGCCTGCAGGACGCGGAGCGCCTGCTGGCCTTCAACCTGGACTACGACCCTGAATAGAACAGGTCGGGCGGGATGTCGTCCTCGCCGGCCGCGCCCGGATCGACGCGCAGCGCCACCGACGGCGGGAAGATGGCCTCGGCCTCGAGCAGCACCGCCGCCGGCACCAGCAGGTAGCGGCCGTCGAGCTGCAGCACGCCGAGGTCGCCGGCGTTGAGCGCCTTCAATTGCGCCTCGGTCACGTGGATGCGCTTGATCTTGCCGCCGTATTCGAAATGGCGCGCGATCTCCGCCGCCGGATCGTTGAGCGACTTGCCCTCCAGGAAGGCGGCCAGCCGTTCCCGTGCCTCGCGCCGCTGGCGCGCGGCCTCCTGCTTCTGCCGCTCGGCCTCGATCCGCTCTTCCTTTTCCTTCTGCGCCCGGATTGCGTAGGCCTTGGCGAGGTCGATGTCCTCGCGCGAACGGGCCGTTCCGCGGGCAGGCTGGCCGGCCTTGCCGGGCTTTCCGCCCTTCGCTCCCTTGCCGGGCGCGCGCGCGTGCGCCGGCCGGCCTTGCGGCTTGCGGTCGGGCTTGCGTTCGGGTTTCGCAGGGGCCTTGAAGCCGAGGCCAAGCAGCTGGTCGCGGAGGGAATCGCTCATCAGTAATGCGGGGGCGGTGGTTCGCTGGACGGGTCGGCGAACAGGTCGCCGCGCGCGAGTTTCAGGTCCTGCAGCGCCTGGCGCAACAGTTCCGACTGGCGCAGTGCGTCCAGCCGGGTCTGCGCCAGCGCGTCGCTGAGCTCGGCCAGGGCGTGTTCCTGGAACGCCAGCCGGGTTTCCAGTTCCACCACCCGCTGCTCGAGGGCGTCGACGGCGCTCACGCCGGCGCGCGACCGGGTTGCACCGAGCGCCCGCGGCCGATGCCGTAGTAGGCCAGCCCGGCCTCCTCGACTTCCGCGGGATCGTAGAGGTTGCGCCCGTCGAACACGACGCCGTCGCCCAGTTCCGCCTTGAGCCTGGCGAAATCGGGACTGCGGAACTGCTTCCATTCGGTGACCACGATCAGCGCGTCCGCGCCATCCAGCGCCTCGGCGGCGCTGTCGCACAGGACCAGGTCCCCGCGATCGCCGAAGATGCGCCGCGCTTCCCTGCCCGCCTCCGGGTCGTAGGCGCGCACGCGCGCCCCGGCCTCCCAGAGCTGCGGCAGCAGCGTGCGGCTGGGCGCTTCGCGCATGTCGTCGGTGTCCGGCTTGAACGACAGCCCCCACACCGCGAACGTCTTGTCGCGCACGCCCTCGTCCTCGCCGGCGTCGTAGTGCCGCTGGACGAGCGCGAACAGGTGGCCCTTCTGCGCGTCGTTGACCGCCTCGACGGCATCGAGCACGCGGGCCTGGTAGCCGGATTGCGCGGCGGTGCGCGCCAGCGCCTGCACGTCCTTCGGGAAGCACGACCCGCCATACCCCGCGCCCGGGTAGATGAAGTGCCAGCCGATGCGCGGGTCCGAGCCGATGCCGCGGCGGACCATCTCGATGTCGGCGCCCACGCGCTCGGCGATGTTCGCCATCTCGTTCATGAAGCTGATCTTGGTCGCCAGCATCGCGTTCGCCGCGTACTTGGTGAGCTCGGCCGAGCGCACGTCCATCACCACGAAACGGTCGTGGCTGCGATTGAACGGCGCGTACAGCCGGCGCAACTGCTCGACCGCGCGCGGGCTGTCGGCGCCGATCACGATGCGGTCCGGACGCATGCAGTCCTCGACCGCCGCGCCCTCCTTGAGGAACTCGGGGTTGGAAACCACGGCGAAATCGACCTTCACCCCGCGATCGGCCAGCGTCGTGGCGATGGTGGTGCGCACCTTGTCGGCGGTACCCACCGGCACGGTGGACTTGTCCACCACCACCAGCGGCTCGGCCATGTGTTCGCCGATCGTGCGCGCGACCGCCAGCACGTACTGGAGGTCGGCGCTGCCGTCCTCGTCGGGCGGCGTGCCCACGGCGATGAACACGATGCTGGCGTGGGCGATCGCGGCGGCGGCATCGGTGGTGAACCGCAGCCGCCCCTCGGCATGGTTCGCGCGCACCATCGGCTCCAGGCCGGGCTCGTAGATCGGCACCCGGCCGCGGTTCAGGCCGTCGATCTTGGTGTCGTCCACGTCGACGCAGACGACGTCGTGGCCGACTTCGGCGAGGCAGGTCCCGGTGACCAGGCCGACATAACCCGTGCCGAAGATCGAGACGCGCATCCCTCAGTTGCCCTCGCCGATACCGAGCAGTTCCACCTCGAACACCAGCGTCGCGTTGGGCGGGATCGGGCCGCCGGGCGTGCCGCTCTCGCCGTAGCCGAGCTCGGACGGGATCCAGAAGCGGTACTTGCTGCCCACCGGCATGAGCGCGATGCCTTCCTGCCAGCCGGGCACGACCTGCGCCAGCGGGATCTGCGCCGGACCGCCGTGTTGCGAGGAATCGTCGAAGACGGTGCCGTCGAGCAGCATGCCCTTGTAGTTCACGCGCACGGTATCGGTCGGCTTCGGCTTCGGGCCGTTGCCCGCCTCGATCACCTGGTACTGCAGCCCGGAGTCGGTGGTGGTGACCCCCGGCTTCCTGCCGTTCGCCTCGAGGAAGGCCTTGCCCTTGCCGGCGTTCTGCTGCGCTTCCTCCAGCATCTTCTGCAGCTGCCGCTCCTGCATCTTCTGGTTGAACGCGCTGCCCACCTGCTGCGCCTGCTCGGTCGTGAGCAGGGTCTTCTTCCCTTCCAGCGCATCGCGCAGCCCGCGAACCACGACGTCCACGTCGATTTCGTCCTTCATCGGCTCGAACTGCTTCGCCAGCGCCATGCCGACCATGTAGCTGTTGCGGTCCTTCTCGGTCGGCAGGCCGGGCACGGCGTCCTTGTCTGCCGCTTCGCCGGCCTTCGAAGCCTCGCGGCCGGCCTCGCCCGTGCCGGGCTTGTCTGCGTTGCAGGCCGCAAGCAGCGCGAGCAGCAGCGCCACGGACGGAACGAGGATGGAACGGGGCAGGACGCGCATTCGGGACTCCAGGGCAGTGACGGCGCCGCGCTCAGCGCGACGGGATGGCGAGCAGCTCGACGTCGAACACGAGCGTGGCATTGGGACCGATCGGGCCGCCCGGGGTTCCCTTCTCGCCGTACGCAAGCTGCGAAGGAATCCAGAAGCGGTACTTCGCGCCCACCGGCATCAGGCCCAGGCCCTCGGTCCAGCCGGGGATGACCTGGTCGAGGCCGAACTCGACGGGTTGCCCCCGCTCGTAGGAACTGTCGAACACCGTGCCGTCGAGCAGGGTCCCGTGGTAGTTGACCCGGACCGTGTCGGTGGCCCGCGGTCGCTGGCCGTTGCCCTGGCGCAACACCATGTACTGCAGCCCGGAAGGCGTGGTGAAGACGCCCTTCTCCGTGCGGTGCCTGGCCAGGAATGCCTGCCCCGCCTCCGCGTTGCGACGCGCGTCGGCCTCGTGGCGGGCCTGCATTTCGGCCTGCACCTTCTCGCCGAAGGCACGGCGCACGGCGTTCGCTTCTTCCGTGGCCAGCAGCGGCGTACCGCCGGACAGCGAGGTGCGCAGGCCCTGCATCAGCACGGACAACTCGAGTTCGTGCTTGAGCGGGGAAAGCTGGCGGCCGACGTCGGCACCGACCAGGTAACCGACCTGCTCGCGATCGATCTCCGGCAGCTTGCCATCGGCCGGAGGCTGCCCGTTGCGCGCGGCGATGCGCACCATGAGCGCCTGCGCCAGCGGCTGCACCCGGTCTTCGGCGATCAACGGATCCTTGCCGGCGAAGGCGTTGGCGACGGCGCGCTCGAACGCGGCCAGGTCCAGGTCCGGGCCCGCCGGGCCGATCGAACGGCCGACGTCGAGGCCGACCATGTAGCTCGCCTTGTCGCGATCGGTGTCCAGGCTCGCCTTGTCCTGGGCCGCGGCGCCGCCGGCCAGGGCGCAGGCGCCCACCATGAGCGCGGCCAGGCCGCGCGCGAAAGCCTTCATCGGGGAAACGCTCCTGTCTTGTCCCGCGGCCGGATGCCGCCGGGCCGGACATTGTAGGGCGAGCCCGCCGGCAACGGCCCACCACCTCGCGCCTGCAGGTCCGACCCATGGTCGGACGCTTTCCCCACCCCCTGCCATCAGTTGGGTCCGAGCTTGTTGACACCCCCTGTTTTGGTGTTATAGTTGCATACAACACCAGTCCCCCAGAGCAGGACGTTCCCCATGAACCGCAAGCTCCAGCACACCTTCCAGGCTCTCGCGGCGTCCGCCGCGGTGTTCAGCCTGATGCTGATCGCCGGGGGTCCCACCCCGATGCCCGC
>DASWQG010000112.1:0-3368 GCA_036403775.1 Luteimonas sp. | reverse complement strand
GGGGCGCAACGAAATGATCGTGGTGCCGGACAGCGGTCCGTTCATGGCGGCGGCGAGTGTGGCACAGTGCCGCCATGCGCCGATTCCGCCTCGTCCGCCGCGCCGCCGCCGTCTTCCTCGTCGCCCTGGTGGCCTTCGCGGCCGGCTGCGCCAGCACGCCGGACCGCGGCAGCAGCCTGCGCGAGGCGCAGTACGCCTGGTCCGCGGCGATCCGCTGGGGCGATTTCGAAGGTGCCTGGAGCCTGGTGGATCCCGCCTATCGCGCCGAGCATCCGCTGACCTCGCTGGAGCTGGAACGCTTCAAGCAGGTGCAGGTCTCGCGCTACCACGAGCTGGGCGCCCGCGCGTCCGGGGACACGGCCAGCCGCGAGATCGAGATCGGCGTGGTCAACCGCAACACCCTGGTCCAGCGCGACGCGCGCTACGTGGAGCAGTGGCGCTATGACGCGGCCGCGGACCGCTGGTGGATCACCGGGGGCTTGCCGGATTTCTGGGCGGATTGATCGCCGTACAATGGCCGGCCCCGTGTAACCGAGCCGCCGCGTGGACCTTGCCGAACTGACCGCCTTCGCCGGTCGCCACCCGATCCTGTCGCTGGCCTTCGCCGGCCTCACGGTCGCCATCGTGCTCAACGAGCTCTCGGGCCTGTTCCGTGGCTACAAGGCGCTGCGCCCGGCCGGGCTCACCGCGCTGGTCAACCGCGACAACGCGCTGGTGGTGGACCTGCGCCCCATCGGCGACTTCGAGAAGGGCCACATCCCGGGCTCGAGGAACGTGCAGATGAGCCAGTTCGACCCCGAGGCCAAGCAGCTCGCCGCGGCGAAGTCGCTGCCGGTGGTGCTGGTGTGCAAGACCGGGCAGACCGCCGGCGGCGCGGCCAGGCGCCTGCGCAAGGCCGGGTTCGAGCGCGTGTACGTGCTCGACGGCGGGATCGGCGCCTGGCAGCAGGACGGCCTGCCGCTCGCCAAGGGCCGGTAGCCGCCGCGGCGGGCCGCGCCCGCCGCCATGCGATAATCCTCCTCTTTTCCGCTTTCAGCGCTGGAGCAACACCGATGGCCGAACAAGACACCCCGAACGGCGCCGCCGCCACCACCCCCGCCGCCGAGCAGGGCGCGATGTTCACGGTGGAGAAGATCTACCTGAAGGATGTCTCGTTCGAGGCCCCGGGCGCGCCGCAGGTGTTCAACGAGGCCGGGCAGCCGAACCTGCAGATGAACCTGTCGCAGAAGGTGCAGCGCCTCAACGAGCGCGCCTTCGAGGTGGTGCTGGGCGTGACCCTGACCTGCACGATCGGCGAGAAGACCGCCTACCTGTGCGAAGTGCAGCAGGCCGGCGTGTTCGGCCTTTCGGGCTTCGACGAGCAGGGCCTGGACCTGATGCTCGGCACCCATTGCCCGACCACGCTGTATCCCTACGCCCGCCAGGTGATCTCCGACCTGATCCAGGGCGGCGGCTTCCCGGCGTTCGTGCTGCAGCCGCTGAACTTCGAGCAGCTCTACGCCGAGGGCCTGCGCCAGCGCGCGCAGCAGCAGGCGCAGGGCAACGGCGGCCTCGCCGACGCGGAAACCGCCGGCAACGCCTGACCGCCGCGCCATGCAGACGCCACTGTCCGTCGCCGTCCTCGGCGCCGGTTCCTGGGGCACCGCGCTGGCGGCCCTGATCGCACGGCACGGCCACCATGCCGTGCTGTGGGGGCGCGACGCGGACGCGGTCGAGGCGATCAACCAGCGCCACGAGCATCCGCGCTACCTGCCCGGCGTGGCGCTGCCGCCCTCGCTGCGCGCCACCACGGACCTCGCCGCCGCCATGCGCGACGTGGACCTGGTGCTGGTGGTGGTGCCTTCGCACGCGTTCACCGAAACCCTGCACGCGCTCGCGCCGTTGCGGCCGGCGCGCGCTGGCGTCGCCTGGGCGACCAAGGGCTTCGAGCCGGGCTCGGGCCGCTTCCTGCACGAGGTCGCCGCCGACACGCTGGGGCCGGACGTTCCGCTGGCCGTGGTCACCGGCCCCTCGTTCGCCAAGGAAGTCGCGCAGGGCCTGCCGACCGCGCTGACCGTGCAGGGCGATGACCGGGCCTTCGCCGGGCTGGTCGCGTCGGTGCTGCACGGACCCAATTTCCGCGCCTACACCGGCGACGACATGCGCGGTGCCGAACTGGGCGGCGCGATGAAGAACGTGCTCGCGGTGGCCACCGGCGCCGCCGACGGCATGGGCCTGGGCCTCAACGCCCGCACCGGCCTGATCACCCGCGGCCTCAACGAGATGCTGCGGCTCAACGCCGCGATCGGCGGCCGCCCGGAAACGCTGATGGGGCTGGCCGGCCTGGGCGACCTGGTGCTGACCTGCACCGGCGACCTGTCGCGCAACCGGCGCCTGGGCCTGGCGCTCGGCCGCGGCCAGTCGCTGCAGGACGCGGTGCGCGAGATCGGGCAGGTGGTGGAATCGGTGCAGACGGCGGACGAGGTCATGCGCCTGGCCGACCGCCACGGCCTGGAACTGCCGATCGCGCAGGCGGTGCGCGACGTGCTGCATGGCGACCTGACCCCGGCCGAGGCGTTGTCGCGGCTGCTCGCGCGCGAGCGCAAGGCGGAATACCCCGATGGCTTGTTCCGGCCGGAGCCGGACGAGCGCGCTTAAAAAAAAAGCCCGGCGAGCGCCGGGCTGTTTCGGTGCGGGTTGACGTCGCCGCTTACCAGGTCAGGCGCGGGCCCACGAACCACTGGGTGTCGCCATCGGCGAGCTTGACGTCGGCGGCCACGCCCCAGTTCGGGTTGAACTTCAGCTGCGCGCCGAGGCGGCCGTAGAAGTCGCCGTCGTACTCGTCGCCGTCCTCGTAGCCCGCCATCGCGTAGCCTTCGAGCATCGGCGTCATCGCGCCACGGACACCGGCCTCGACGCTGTAGCCGTCGAAGTCCGCGCCGGCGCCGGCGTCGAACTTCTCGTAGGCGACGCGGGTGACCAGGTCGGCGCGCTGCGAGATCTGGTGGTTGTAGCCGACGCCGACGCGCCATTGGTCGAAGTCGACGTTGGTGTCCTCGATGTCCTGGTTGGCGAAGTCGCCGAACAGGTGGAAGTTCGGGGTCAGCGCCGCGGAGCCCTTCAGGCCCCAGCCGTCGGCGTCGCCGCCGTCGGTGTTGGTGGCGACGTAGCCGCCTTCCACGTAGGTGTAGGAGATGCCGTCGGCGGCGGACGCCGCGAACGGGACGGCGGCGATCAGGGCGAGGGTGGCGAGGGTCAGTCGGGTACGCTTCATGAGCTTGGCCTCTTCTTGTAGGAATGCGGCCGGCGCAGCGACGTGGGGGAGGGTCGTGGCTGAACCGGTGCCCTGCGGATTCTGCGCAGGCACCTGCAACGGGGCCTGAAGCCCC
>DASWQG010000111.1:0-1571 GCA_036403775.1 Luteimonas sp. | reverse complement strand
ACAGATCCGGATCAAGCCTTCAGCCGACCATGGGTCGGCGCTACAGCTCCAGCCAGCCGCTCACCACCGCCCGCGCCTCGTCCACCCCCTGCTTCGACTCCGCCGAGAACGCCTGCACGCTCACCGTGGCGCCGTAGGCCGACGACAGTTCGCGGCGCACCGCCAGCACCGCGTTGCCCTGCGCGCCACGGCCGAGCTTGTCGGCCTTGGTCAGCAGCGCGTGCGCCGGCAGCCCGCGGCGCACCGCGTAGCCGATCATCTGCCGGTCGTAGTCCTTCAGCGGATGGCGGATGTCCATCACCACGACCAGCCCGCGCAGGGCCTGGCGGCTGCCGAACCAGGCGTCGAGGAACTGCTGCCAGTGCGCCTGCAGGTCCTGCGGCACCTTGGCGTAGCCGTAGCCCGGCAGGTCGACGAGGTAGCGCGCGGCTTCCGGCGTGGCCTCGCGGTCGATGCCCGGGGGCGTCACGTCGAAGTAGACCAGCTGCTGCGTGCGGCCCGGCGTCTTCGACACCCGGGCCAGCGCGTTGCGCTGGCACAGGGCGTTCAGGGCGCTGGACTTGCCCGCGTTCGAGCGGCCCGCGAAGGCCACCTCGAAGCCGCCGTCGGCCGGCAGCTGGCGATGGTTGTGCGCGGCCAGCAGGTAGTCGGCGCGGGCGAGGGGATTGGGGGTGGCCATCGGGCTAGCATATAATTCCGCGTCCATGCGGTCGCCCTTTGCGCGCCGCGCCACGTTGTTCCGGGAGCTTGCATGCGCCACGCCCGTGCCTTCGGTATCGCCGCCCTCGCCGCCATCGCGGTGGGCGCCGTCGCCTACGCCCAGACCGCCGAGACCACGGTGGTGCCGCTGCCGGACGCCGCGCCGGTGCAGCAGGCGCCGCTGGACGCCGCGCCGCTGGCGGACCTGGCGAAGACGCACTGGGGCGACGCCAAGGCCGGCGCCACCAAGGCCGGCGCCTGCGCCGCCTGCCACGGCATGGACGGCAACCCGCCGACCGACCAGTACCCGCGCCTGGCCGGCATGCCCGAGCGCTACATCGCCGAGCAGCTGGCCCTGTTCAAGGGCGAGCAGCGCAATACCGGCATGGCCGCGGTGATGATCCCGATGGCCAAGCCGCTGTCGGCGCAGGACATGCGCGACATCGGCGCCTACTACGCGCAGCAGCAGGCCGGTTCCGGCATCGCCGACGACACCGTGCTGGCCGAGGGCCCGTACGCGGGCATGAAGTTCTACCAGGTCGGCGAGAAGCTGTTCCGCGGCGGCGACGCGCAGCGCGGGATCCCCGCCTGCATGGCCTGCCACGGCCCGGCCGGCGGCGGCAACCCGGGCCCGGCCTACCCGCACGTGGGCGGCCAGTTCGAGGCCTACACCGCGCGCCGCCTGCAGGAATACCGCGACGGCGTGCCGACGCTGCAGGACCAGCCGCTGTTCCAGGTCATGGCGACCGTGGCCCAGGACCTGACCGACCAGGAAATCCAGGCGCTGGCCACCTACCTGCAGGGCCTGCACCCGCGCAGCGACGAGGCCCTGGCCAGCGCCTCCGGCGCGGTGAGCGCGCCCGCCCCGGCTG
>DASWQG010000110.1:0-1973 GCA_036403775.1 Luteimonas sp. | reverse complement strand
TCGCCGTAGACGGCCGACAGCAACGCGCGCGTCGCCTTGAAGCCGGGCTGCGCCTCGGACGCCTTCAGCTGCTGCAGCGCATTGGCCTGCTGCAGGCGCACCTCGCCCTCGGGGAAGTTCGGCCGGCGCGCGACTTCCGCGAGCAGGTCGAGCATCGCCCCGGCATGGGAGGGCAGCGCGTTGGCATTGACGATGATCGCGTCCGCGCCCGAGCTGGCGCCGATGCTGCCGCCATACCCTTGCGCGGCCTCGGCGATCGCCTTCGAGTCGCGCGCGTCGGTGCCTTCCACCAGCATCCCGGCGAGCATGTCGGCGAAGCCGGAGGCATCGGCGGCGTCCGCCGCGTTGCCGGCGCCGCGCACCGCCAGCACGAAGTCCACGCGCGGCACGCCGTCGCGCGGCACCACCCAGACCTGGAGTCCGTTGTCGAGCGTGCGCTGGACGATGTCGGCGACCGGCAGCGGCTTGTCCGGCGCAAACGGCGGCAGGTCCTTCGGCAGCGGCGCGTCGGCGCCCGCCTGGGCGCCGCCGGCCACCAGCAGCGACAGCGCGCAGGCCAGGGCGGTGCGACGCAGCAGGGTGACAGTGCGAATCGTGTTCATCGGGCCGGCTCCTGCTGCTTGCGGGCCGCGAGCATGGCGTCGGGCACGCGGTCGATCACGGTGCGGTTGTCGCGGGTCAGGTAGGTGCGCGCCGCGCGCTGCACGTCGGCCGAGCTCACGGCCTCGATCCAGCCGGGGATCGCGTTGACGACGCTGGCGTCGCCCCACAGCGTCTGCAGCTTGGCCAGGCGGTCGGCGCGGCTCATGAAGAACTCCAGGCCGTTGTACCAGTCGGCCAGCATGCGGGTCTTGACCCGCGCCAGTTCCGCGTCATCGACGCCTTCCGCCGCCACCTTCGCGATTTCCTCGTCCATCGCCGCCAGCAGCGCATCGGCGTCCGAGGTCGGCTTGTACAGCGCGAACACGGTGAACAGCGTGGGGCCGTCGTAGGTCCACGCATCCGTGAGGCCGTACAGCGAATCCACGTTGAGCGCGAGCTCGCGGCCCTTCACCAGGCCCTGGTAGAAGCGCGAGGCGTCGCCGCCGGCGAGCACGTCGCCGAGCACCGCCATCGCCGCCTGGTCGCGGCTGCCGCGATCGGGCATCTTCCACGCCGCGGCGATCGCCGGCACCTGCGCCAGCGCGTCGCCCTGCACCACCCGCTTCTCCTGCGTGTTCAACCCTTCGGCGAAGTCGGGCGCCGCCGGCGCGGCCCGCGCGGGAATCGCGCCGAAGTACTTCTCGGCCAGGGCGAAGCCCTGCTCCGGGGTGATGTCGCCGGCGATGCCGAGCACGGCGTTGTTGGGGCCGTAGTAGTCGCGGTGGAACGCGGCCACGTCCTCGAGGCTGGCGTTCTCCAGGTCCTGGAAGCTGCCGTAGCCGTCGTGGTTGTTCTCCCACTTCGAGAACGCGTGCTGGCCGATGTCGATCCACATGAAGCCGCCGTACGGCTGGTTCTTCACGTTGACCCGGATCTCCTCCTTCACCACGTCCTGCTGGTTCTTCAGCGTGACCGGGTTGAAGTCGAGGGTCTTCATGCGGTCGGCCTCGAGCCAGAGGATCGGCTCCAGCGCCGAGACCGGCGCGACCTCGATGTAGTTGGTGAAGTCGGCGCGGGTGGAGCCGTTGTTGCGGCCGCCGCCGCCGGTGATCACGCGGTCGAACGCGCCTTCGGGGGCATTGGGCGTGCCCTCGAACATGAGGTGCTCGAACAGGTGCGCGAAGCCGGTGCGGTTGCGCGGCTCCAGGCGCATGCCGACGTGGTAGACCACGCTGACGCCGACGGTGGGCGAACTGTGGTCCTCGGAGACGACGACCGTCAGGCCGTTGTCGAGCGTGCGGACCGCGACCGGGACCGTCCACTGGTCGGCGGAGGGTTCCGCGGCCCAGGACGTGGTCGTCGCCATGACGCCTGCCAGCAGGCAGGCAATG
>DASWQG010000109.1:0-2055 GCA_036403775.1 Luteimonas sp. | reverse complement strand
GGCTCGATCTGCACCACGCGCATCGTCGCCGGCGTCGGCGTGCCGCAGGTCACCGCGATCGCGATGGTCGCCGAGGCGCTGCAGGACCGCATCCCGCTGATCGCCGATGGCGGCATCCGCTACTCCGGCGACAGCGGCAAGGCGATCGTCGCCGGCGCGTCGTCGGTGATGGTCGGCGGCCTGTTCGCCGGCACCGAGGAATCGCCGGGCGAGACGGAACTCTTCCAGGGCCGCAGCTACAAGAGTTACCGCGGGAGGGGCTCGCTGGGCGCGATGGAGACGGGCAGCAAGGACCGCTACTTCCAGGACGCCTCGGACGCCGACAAGCTGGTGCCCGAGGGCATCGAGGGTCGCGTGCCGTACCGCGGCCCGCTGGGCGGCGTGGTCCACCAGCTGGCCGGCGGCCTGCGCGCCGCCATGGGCTACGTCGGCTGCGCCAGCATCGACGAGATGCGCCGCAAGCCCGCGTTCGTCAAGGTCACCGCGGCCGGCAGCCGCGAAAGCCACGTCCACGACGTGCAGATCACCAAGGAACCGCCGAATTACCGGATGGGTTGAGGGCGCATGACCGACCTGCACAGCGATCGCATCCTGGTCCTCGATTTCGGGGCCCAGTACACCCAGCTCATCGCCCGCCGCATCCGTGAGCTCGGCGTCTACTGCGAGATCTGGGCCTGGGACCACGATCCGGCGGAGATCGCGGCCTTCGCGCCGAAGGGCATCGTGCTGTCGGGCGGACCGGAATCGACCACGCTGCCGGGCGCGCCGCGCGCGCCGCAGGCGGTGTTCGACGCCGGCGTGCCGATCCTCGGCATCTGCTACGGCATGCAGACCCTGGCCGCGCAGCTGGGCGGCGCCACCGAGGCGGCGGACCAGCGCGAATTCGGCCACGCGACGGTGGAAGTCGTCGCCGGCGACGCGCTGCTCGAGGGGCTGAACGACCATCCCGGCGCCACGCCGCGCCTGGACGTGTGGATGAGCCACGGCGACCACGTCTCCGAGGCGCCCCCCGGCTTCACCATCACCGCGCGCACCGACCGCATCCCGGTCGCGGCGATGTCGGACGAGGCCCGGCGCTGGTACGGCGTGCAGTTCCATCCCGAGGTCACCCACACCAAGGCCGGGCAGGCGCTGCTGCGCCGCTTCGTGGTGGACATCTGCGGCTGCGCCACGCTGTGGACGCCCGAGCACATCATCGAGGACCAGGTGCGCCGCGTGCGCGAGCAGGTGGGCGGGGACGAGGTGATCCTCGGCCTGTCCGGCGGCGTCGATTCCTCGGTGGTCGCCGCGCTGCTGCACAAGGCGATCGGCGACCAGCTGACCTGCGTGTTCGTGGACACCGGGCTGCTGCGCTGGCAGGAAGGCGACCAGGTGATGGCGACGTTCGCCGAGCACCTGGGCGTGCGCGTCGTCCGCGTGGACGCGGCCGACCGCTACTTCAAGGCGCTCGAGGGGATCAGCGACCCCGAGGCCAAGCGCAAGGTCATCGGCAACCTGTTCGTCGAGATCTTCGACGAGGAAGCCGGCAAGCGCCGCAACGCGAAATGGCTGGCGCAGGGCACGATCTACCCGGACGTGATCGAGTCGGCCGGCAGCAAGACCGGCAAGGCGCACGTCATCAAGAGCCACCACAACGTCGGCGGCCTGCCCGAGCACATGAAGCTCGGCCTGGTCGAGCCGCTGCGCGAGCTGTTCAAGGACGAGGTGCGCCGGCTCGGCGTCGAGCTCGGCCTGCCGCCGGCGATGGTGTACCGGCATCCGTTCCCCGGCCCCGGGCTGGGCGTGCGCATCCTCGGCGAGGTGAAGCGCGAGTACGCGGAACTGCTGGCCCGCGCGGACCACGTCTTCATCGAGGAGCTGCGCGCGGCCGGCCTCTACGACCAGGTCAGCCAGGCCTTCGCGGTGTTCCTGCCGGTGAAGTCGGTCGGCGTGGTCGGCGACGCGCGGGCCTACGAATGGGTCATCGCGCTGCGCGCGGTGGAGACCATCGATTTCATGACCGCGCACTGGGCGCACCTGCCGTACGACTTCCTCGGCCGCGTCTCCAACCGCATC
>DASWQG010000108.1:0-2941 GCA_036403775.1 Luteimonas sp. | reverse complement strand
CCCTTCTCGAGCCAGCCCTTGCCGACGATGCCCGAGTACGCCGGCGTCAGCGACACCTCGAAGCCGCCGTAGCCGTACAGCAGGGTCGGCTGCTTGCCGTCGTGCGGCACGCCCTTTCGGTGGACGATGAAGTACGGCACGCGGGTGCCGTCGGCGCTGGTGGCGAAGTGCTGCTCCAGGACCAGGTTGGAAGCGTCGAAGAACACCGGCATGGACTTCAGCTGCTCGGGCGGCTGCCCGACCTGCGCCAGCGACAGCGTGGTCGGGGTCAGGTAGTCGGTGGCGGTGAGCCACACCGCGTCGCTCTCGTCCGGATCCACGGCGCTGACGGCGAGCGTGCCGATCTGCGGCGCGCCCACGAACTCCGAAGCGCTCCAGCCATCGGCGCCGGGCGTGAGCACGCGCAGGCGGTTCTTGACGTCGTCGAGCACGTTCAGCACCAGGTGCGACTTCGTCCAGGTGTAGCCATCGAGCGACGTCGTGTCGGTGGGCTCGAACAGGACCTCGAACGCGCGTTCGCCGGCCATGTAGGCATCGAGGTTGGCGGCGAGCAGCGAACCCGCCGCGTAGGTCGTCCCGCCCGCTTCCAGCGGTTCGCGCAGCTGCAGCAGCAGCCAGTCCTTGTGCACCGACTTGCTGGCCGAGTTCGGCGCGTCGATCCTCGCCAGCTGGCCGTCATCGCCCAGCAGGTACAGCTCGTCGTTGTAGAAGGCCAGCGTGCGGCTGACGAAGTTGCGCTCGTAGCCGGGCGTGTCGTCGTGGTAGCCGGCGATGTACATGTCGGTCGGCGTGCCTTCGTACACGACCGTCGCCGATTCCAGCGGCGTGCCGCGCGTCCAGCGCTTCACGATGCGCGGGTAGCCGGAGGAGGTCATCGAGCCTTCGCCGAAGTCGGTGAAGACGAACAGCGTGTCGCGGTCGATCCAGCTGGTGCCGCCCTTGGCCTCGGGCCGGAAGAAGCCGCCCTCCACCCACGACTTCGTCGACAGGTCGAATTCACGGGTGACGTCGGCGTCGGCGCCGCCGCGCGACAGCGCGACCAGGCAGCGGGTGTACTCCGGCTTCAGGCAATCGGCGCCGTGCCAGACCCAGTTCTCGCCCTCGGCCTTGTTCAGCGCGTCGAGGTCGAGGATGGTCTCCCACGCGGGCTCGGCCTTGCGGTATTCCTCCAGGGTGGTGCGGCGCCACAGGCCGCGCTCGTGCTGCGCGTCCTTCCAGAAGTTGTAGTAGTAGTCGCCGATCTTCTCGACCGCGGGGATCTTCGCGTCCGAATCGAGGATGGCGAGGATGTCGGCCTTGAGCCGGTCGAAGCCGGGCGCACTGGCGAGTTCGGCATCGGTCCGGGCGTTCTGCTCCCTTGCCCACCCCAGCGCCTTGTCGCCGGTGACGTCCTCCAGCCAGAGATAGGGATCGGTGGCGGCGGGGGCGGTCTCGGCCACGGCGGGCTCCTCCTGGGCAGGGGCCGGTGCGGCGAAGGCGGCGGTCGAGGCGGCGACCAGGCCCGCGGCGGCGAGGGCGCGGCAGGCAGGCGTCAACTTGGGCATGGAGCGGCTCCGGCAGGGCGATCGTGAAAACCGCAACGCTACCATGCCGCGCCGTCGCGACATTTGAGATGCGGTGGCGGGACGCTGCGGGTGAACCCTTCACGGAGACCCGCCATGGCCCGCACGACCCACCTTGCCCCCGCCACCCCGGATCCGCGCCTGGTCCTGGCATTGCGACGGTTCGCGCTGGCCGGCCTGCTGCTGGTGCTGGCGTGGCCCGCGGCGCGCGGGGCGAGCCATTGGCTGGGCGCCTGGCCGCTGTGGCTGGTGGCGATGCCGCTGTCGAGCCTGTGGGCCCTGCACGGATTCGCGCTGCCGCGCTGGTCCCGCTCACCGCCCGTGGCCCAGGCCGCCCGGCCCCGGCGCCGGCGCGGTCCGCAGGCGCGGCGCCGGCGTCAGTATCCGGCGGCGTCCAGGGCCTTCTCCGCCTCGGCCCGTCCGAGTTCGATCAGTTCGGCCGCGCGCCAGAACTCGTAGAACTGGCAGGCGTCGCGCGGGATCCGGATCACCAGTTCCGGCGGGTCCAGCGCCAGTTCGACCCGCGCGATCTGCGCCTGCATGGTGTCGAGCGAGCGCGACATCAGTTCGACGATGCCCATCGCGTCGTGGCCGTTGCCCAGACCCTTGCCGAACCAGCCGCCGAAGCGCTCCAGCCAGCCGGGATCCTCGACCGGCGCCTGCGGTTGCGCCGGCTCGCCGGGCGGCCGGTCTGGGAAGCTGTGCATGTCCACCGCCACCAGGCGATGCGCCCCGGACAGGCGCGTGGCGGTGATCGGCAGCGGCGCGAGCAGGCCGCCATCCACCAATGCGCGGCCGTCCACCTCGTGGGGCGTGAACAGGCCCGGGATCGCGAACGAGGCGCGCAGCGCATCCCACAGGGGGCCGCTGCGCAACCAGACCACGCGGTGGCGCTGCAGGTCCACCGCCACCGCGGTGAACAGCTTCGGCAGGGTCTCGATCAGCGGATCGCCGACGACTTCCTTCATCGCCTCGACCAGCCCGCCGCCCTGCAGCAGGCCCGGCTTGCCGAGTCCGGGATCGAGCAGGCGCAGGAAACGGCCGCGGCCCATGCGCACCAGGTCCTCCCGGAACTCGCGCAGCTTGCCGGCGGCGTAGATGCCGCCGACCAGCGCGCCGCTGGACGAACCCGACACCGCGACCACGTTCATCGCGCGCGCTTCCAGCGCCTCGATCACGCCGATCTGGGCGAACCCGCGGGCGCCGCCGGCGCCCAGCACCAGCGCGATCTTCTCCCCTGGCCGCGGCGAAGGCGCGTCGGCCATGCGCTCAGCGGTCGTAGTTGGACCGCGCCAGCGCCAGCAGCGCCCGCGCCTGTTCGCGCAGCGACGCCGGCTCGACGATCTCGGCGTCGGCGCCGTAGTGCAGCACGTCCATCA
>DASWQG010000107.1:0-6323 GCA_036403775.1 Luteimonas sp. | reverse complement strand
CGCCGAGGATCGGGATCCGCGGGCCGAGCTCGCGCACGACCCCGAGCGACACGCCCGCTTCGTTCGGCGTGCAGGGGCCGGGCGAAATGAGGATGCGTTCGGGCGCGAGGGCCTCGATCTGCGGCACCGTCAGCGCGTCGTTGCGCTCCACGCGCACCCTCGCGCCCAGCGCCTGCAGGTACTGGACGAGGTAGAAGGTGAAGCTGTCGTAGTTGTCGATCACCAGGATCATGCCGCGGCTCCCGCGGCATGCGCCAATCCTGGTGCGACGGGTGCGGGGCTCAGCCCGCGGTGGCGGAGATCGTCGGCGTGGGCATTGCCATTGGCGTCGGCATGCCGATGCCGCGCCGCAGCGGCACCGGCGCGGTGGCGATCCGGTCCTTCAGCTCGGCCATCGCGCCCGGCAGCACGACCAGGTACGACACCAGCTGCTCGGTCAGTTCCAGCATCTGCTCGGTCGCGTTCTGGCCGATGCTGGTCGGATCCTGCAACTGCTTCCCGAAGACGCCGTCGGGCGCCAGCATGTCCGCGATGTCGTCCAGCGGCGCATGCAGGTCCACGCCCTTGGTCAGCGTCTCCAGCTGCCGCGGCAGCGGCGCCTCGGGATGCGTGTCCGTCAGCAGGCGCGTGGCCAGGCCTTCCAGCAGGTGCCGGATCATCAGCGCCGCGCTGCCCCAGTCGCCCTGGTTGTAGTGCTTGAGCGCCATGTCGTAGGTGCGGCCCAGCGGCGCCGACAGGCTTTCCAGGTAATGCGTGCCTTCCATCGGCGTGCGGCCCACCGGGTCGGGATGCGCGTAGAGCGTCGTCTCGCCGGGCGAATCCACGCTGGACATGAGGTTCATGAACAGCACGTCGATGTTGCAGCGCGGGCACGGCACTTCCGTCGCCGCGATGCGGCCGGCGTGCTCGGTCCAGCGGCGGATGTTGAAGGTCACGTCCTTCAGGCAATGCGGGCAGAGCATCTCCACGACCTGCGGGTGCCCACCCAGGGAAAAACGCGAACGAACCAGATTGGCGTCGACCACCTGCATGCAATCCCTCCCGGGCGGTTGTGCGCGCACTTGCTGCGCCTCGCGGACGATTGAACGTAGGCGCCCGTGAAGGCGGTGTTTCGCGTGAAGGAAAACGTTCAGCCAGCGTGCAAGCCATGCTCCTACAACCCCCGTGCAGCCTCGGCCACGGCGTGGAACAGCGCGCGGCCCTTGTTCATGGTTTCCTCCCACTCCCGGGCGGGGTCGGAGTCGTGGACGATCCCGGCGCCGGCCTGGACGTGGAGCTGGCCGTCCTGGATCACCGCGGTGCGGATCGCGATGGCGGTATCGGCGTCGCCGTGCCAGCCGAGGTAGCCGATCGCGCCGGCGTAGACGTTTCGCCTGGTCGGCTCGAGCGCGCGGATCAGTTCCAGCGCGCGGATCTTGGGCGCGCCGCTGACGGTGCCTGCCGGGAACGTCGCCCGCAGCACGTCGGCGTAGGACAGTCCGTCGCGCAGGCGCCCGGTGACCTCGCTGACCAGGTGCATGACGTGGCTGTAGCGCTCGACGCCGAATCGCTCGCCCACGGCCACCGTCCCCGCCTCGGCGATCCGGCCGACGTCGTTGCGCGCGAGGTCGATCAGCATCAGGTGCTCGGCGCGTTCCTTCGGATCGGCGAGCAGTTCGGCCTCCAGTGCAGAATCCGCCGCCGGCGTGGAGCCGCGCGGACGCGTGCCGGCGATCGGGCGGACGGTGACCTCCCCGTCGCGCAGGCGGGCCAGGATCTCCGGCGAACTGCCCACGACCTGGGTCTCGCCGACGTCGAGGAAGTACATGTACGGCGAAGGATTCAGCGCGCGCAGCGCGCGGTAGACGTCCAGCGGGCGGGCGTGGAAGGGCACCGACAGCCGCTGCGACAGCACCACCTGGAAGACGTCGCCGGCGGCGATGTACCGCTTCGCGGCCTCGACCGCGTCGATGAAGCCTTCGCGGGTGAACCCGGAGCTGAAATGCGCCTCGTCGAGCACCTGCGGCTGCAGGAGCTGCGGGTAGCCGGCGCCGCCATGGCGCAGGCGGTGTACCAGCTCGTCCAGCCGCCGGTGGGCGCGGGCCATGGCCTGCGGCGCGTCGGGGTCGGCGTGCACCACCAGGTACAGGCGTCCCTTGAGGTTGTCGAACACCGCGAGCTCGGTGCTGAGCATCAGCAGGATGTCGGGCGTGCCGAGCTCGTCGTTGCGCGCGCCGGCCGGTTCCCGCAGCCGCGGCTCGAGGTACTGCACGCATTCGAAGCCGAACCAGCCGACCAGGCCGCCGGTGAAGCCCGGCAGGCCCTCGATGCGCTCCACCTCGTGCGCGGCGCGCAGGCGCTCGACCTCGGCGAAGGGATCTTCCACCTCGCGCGCCTCGACCAGCTCGCCATGCTCGGTGACGTACAGCGTGTGGCCGGCGAAGGCGTACACGCGCGCCGCCGGCAGGCCGATGATCGAGTAGCGGCCGAAACGCTCGCCGCCCTCGACCGATTCGAACAGGTAGGTGTGCGGGCCGTCGGCGAGCTTCAGGTACACCGACAGCGGCGTGTCGAGGTCCGAGGCGACCTCGCGCACGAGCGGACGCAGCCGCTGGCGCGGCGCGGCGAACAGGGCGTGGGGATCAGTGGCTGGCGCCGGGGGCGCAGCGGGGTGTTGCGGGGCGGGCGGGGTCACGCGGGGCTTCCTTGGACGACGGGCAGGCGGGGGCGACGATGGCGACAGGCCACCATCGCCAACCGGCGTCGGCAGGGAAGGACAGCGGGCGGATCCCGGGATGCATGGGCGGCACTGTAGCCGCGGCGCGCGGCGCAGGCAATCGGCCGGAAGTCGTGCCTGGCGCCGGCCGGGGCCGGTTCCGCGCGCCTCTCACGTTCCTGTCACCAGGCGAAGGGAACAATCGCAACTCATCGCAGGGACGAAAGACGGAGCAGGATGCTCCCAGTCCCCGGGGCCGGCGCTAGGCGAGTGCGCCGGCCATTTTCTTGCGCGCCAGGGACGCAGCCTCAGCCGCGCACGGATTCGACCGCTCGGCGCATGGCGTCGATGACGGCCTGGTAGTCGGGCTGGCCGAAGATGGCGCTGCCGGCGACGAAGGTGTCCGCGCCGGCGGCGGCGATCGCGCCGATGTTGTCAGGCTTCACCCCGCCGTCGATCTCCAGCCGGATCGGCTTGCCGCAGCGGTCGATCATGCCGCGCACGGCGCGCAGCTTGTCCAGCGCCGAGGGAATGAACGACTGCCCGCCGAAGCCCGGATTGACCGACATCAGCAGCACGTGGTCGAGCTCGGGCAGCACCCACTCCAAAACGTCCACCGGCGTCGCCGGGTTCAGCACCAGCCCGGCGCGGCAGCCGCTGGCCTGGATCAGCTGGATCGTGCGATGCACGTGGCGGCTGGCTTCCGGGTGGAAGCTGATCTCGGTCGCGCCCGCCTGCGCGAAGTCCGGGATGAGGCGGTCCACCGGCTCGACCATCAGGTGCACGTCGATCGGCGCGGTGACGCCATGCCGGCGCAGGGCCTCGCAGACCATCGGCCCGATGGTCAGGTTCGGCACGTAATGGTTGTCCATCACGTCGAAATGGACCCAGTCCGCGCCGGCGGCCAGGACCGCGTCCACCTCCGCGCCGAGCCGGGCGAAATCGGCGGACAGGATCGAGGGGGCGATGACGGTGGGCTGGGTCGGCATCGCGCCAGTGTACCCTCGGGCGCCGGAAGCCCTACACTGGCCGGCCCGCTCCACCAGGCACTCCACCAGGGCATCCGCTTGGCGACCACCCTGCTGCAATCCGACCTCCCCGGCCTGGCCCTGCGCCACCGCGGCAAGGTCCGGGACGTCTACGACCTGCCCGGCGACGCCGAGCCGCTTCTGCTGATCGTCGCCACCGACCGGCTCAGCGCCTTCGACGTGGTGCTGCCGGACCCGATCCCGGGCAAGGGCGAAATGCTCTGCCAGATCAGCAATTTCTGGTTCGGCCAGACCGCGCACATCATCCGCAACCACCTGACCGGCATCGATGTCGCGAGCGTCCTGCCCGCCGGCGTCGACCCGGCGCTGTACGAGAAGCGCGCGGTGGTGGCGAGGCGGCTCAAGCCGGTGCCGGTGGAGGCCATCGCCCGCGGCTACCTGATCGGCAGCGGCTGGAAGGACTACCAGCGCACCGGTCGCGTCAGCGGCATCGGCCTGCCCGACGGCCTGCGCCAGGCCGAGCAGCTGCCGCAGCCGATCTTCACCCCCTCGACCAAGGCCGCCGCCGGCGACCACGACGAAAACATCGACTTCGACACCATGGTGCGCATGGTCGGCGCCGACCTCGCCGAGCAGGTGCGCGACGCGACCTTGCGGCTGTACGCCTTCGCCCGCGACTACGCGGCCGAGCGCGGCATCCTGCTGGCCGACACCAAGTTCGAGTTCGGCACCGACGCCGACGGCCGCCTGTACGTGATGGACGAGATGCTGACGCCCGACTCGTCGCGCTACTGGCCCGCGGACCAGTACGCGGTGGGCAGCAGCCCGCCCAGCTACGACAAGCAGTACGTGCGCGATTACCTGGAGACGCTGGACTGGGACAAGACCGCGCCCGGCCCGCGGCTGCCGCCCGAGGTGATCGAGCGCACGCGCGCGAAATACGCCGAGGCGCTGGAGCGCCTGGCGGGGATCTCGGTATGAACGCGGCCGCCGGGGAACGCCGGATCGACCGCTGGTTCGCGCACTACTCCGGCGACCACCGCAACGCGACCAACCAGCGCATCCACGTCGTCGCCGTGCCGCTGATCCTGTGGAGCGTCATCGCGCTGCTGTGGTGCATCCCGGTCGCCGGCCACTGGTTCCGGCCCGGGCTGTGGGCGGCGCTGGCGATGTTCTTCGCCTGGTCGTTCTACTTCCGCGCCTCGCGCCGGATCGGCTACGGCATGCTCGCGGTGTTCGTCGCCATGGCCTGGCTGACGCGCTGGCTGCACCTCTCGCTGGGTACGCAAGGGCTGCTCTGGCTCGCGATTGCCGTGTTCGTGCTCGCGTGGATCGCGCAATTCGTCGGCCACCGGATCGAGGGCCGCAAGCCGAGCTTCCTCACCGACCTCACCTACCTGCTGATCGGCCCCGCCTGGGTGCTGGCGAAGGCGTACCGCAAGCTCGGCTGGACCTGGTAGGCGTGGCCGCGACGCGCGCGCACGGCCTCGGCGGCCGCGACCTGCTGCTGGTGGGCGTCATCTGCGTCGCCTGGGCCTTCAACTTCCTCACCTCGGCCTGGGCGCTGCAGGAAATCCCGCCGTTCCTGTTCACCGCGGTGCGGCTGGCGATCCTCGCGCTGCTGCTCGGCGCGTTCCTGAAGCCGCCCGCGCCGGGGCAGTGGCCGCTGCTGCTGGCGGTGGCGCTGTGCAACGGCGTCGTCCACTTCGGGCTCAGCTTCTGGGCGCTGCAGCTGGCGGGCAACCTCTCCTCGCCGGCCATCGTCATGCAGAGCTACGTGCCGATGGCGGCGCTGCTGGCGTGGTGGTGGCTGGGCGAACGCTTCGCCTGGCGGACGGCGCTGGCGATCGCGCTGAGCTTCGCCGGCGTGCTGGTGATCGGCTTCGACCCGATGGTGCTGCGCGCGCCGGCGTCGCTGCTGCTGATGCTGGTGTCCGCGTTCTTCCTCGCCAGCGGCACGGTGCTGATGCGCCGCCTCACCGGGCTGGACATGTTCAGCCAGCAGGGCTGGACGGCGGTGATCGGACTGGTGCCGCTGCTGGTGCTGAGCGCGACGCTGGAACCCGGCGGCTTCGCCGGCCTGCGCGACGCGAGCTGGGTCGCCTGGGGCGGCGCGGCGTACTCGGCGATCGGCTCGTCGCTGCTCGGCCACGGCCTGTACTACGTGCTCGTGCAGCGGCATCCCGTCGCGCAGGTCACGCCCTGGCTGCTGCTCTCGCCGGTGCTGGCGGTGGTGCTGGGCCTGCTGTTCTACGGCGACGATCCGGGCCCGCAGCTGTGGATCGGCGGCGCGATGGTGCTGGGCGGCGTGCTGCTGATCGCGCTGCGCGCGCTGGCGAAATCGCGCCCGCTGCCGCAGGCGCGGGACATCTAGTCGATCGCCATGCCGACCGGCAACGCGCCGGCCGGTTCGAACGCGCGCGGCGCGTAGCCGAAATCCGCGCGCGCGGGGCCGGCGTCGAACACCAGGTCCTCGCGCAGGCGCGCGATTGCGCTGCGGCCCACGCTACCCTCGCGGCCAGCCAGCCGCGCCACCGCCGCCAGCGCGGCGAACAGCGGCGCGGGCAATTCGAGCAGCCGCGGCCGCCCGGGCAGCGCGGCGAGCGTGCGCGCGACCATCTCGCGGAACGGCAGCGTCT
>DASWQG010000106.1:0-4236 GCA_036403775.1 Luteimonas sp. | reverse complement strand
AGCGCCGTGCAGGGCGAGGGCTGCGACCTGCTGTGGCCGTGCATCGACCATCCGCAGGGCGAAACGGCACTGGTGGACGAGGCGATCACCGTCCCGGCGCCGCTGGTGGCCCCGGGCAACGGCCGCTTCCTCGGCATGGAGGAACACGACGGCTGGCGCACGTACCGCTGGCGCGCGCGCAGCCCCGACACCTACGCGATCGCGATCCAGGCGGGTCCGTACGAGCTGCTCTCGGCGGACTACCGCAGCCGCTTCGGCAACACCATCCCGCTGCGCTTCTGGCACCTGAAGGGCAACGAGGCCAAGGCCAGGGCGCTGTTCGAGGAGTTCCCGAAGCTGCTCGCGTTCTTCGAGGGCACGATCGGCCCGTATCCCTTCGCGGACGAGAAGATGGGCGTGGTCGAGACGCCGCACCTGGGCATGGAGCACCAGACGGTCAACGCCTACGGCAACGGCTACAAGCTCACCGAGTTCGGGTACGACTGGCTGCTGCAGCACGAGTTCGCGCACGAGTGGTTCGGCAACCAGCTCACCAACCGCGACTGGGACGACATGTGGCTGCACGAGGGCTTCGGCAGCTACATGCAGCCGCTGTACCTGCAATGGCTGCGCGGCGACCGGGAATATTTCGCGTGGCTGCTCGACCAGCGGCGCACGCTGCGGAACCAGGTGCCGATCGTGTCCGGGCACGGCATGACCGAGGACGCCGTCTACAACGGCGAGACCGGCCCCGGCAACGACATCTACTACAAGGGCTCGCTGCTGCTGCACACGCTGCGGCAGCTCATCGGCGACGAGGCCTTCTTCCGCGCCACGCGCGAGCTCGTGTACGGCCGGCCCGACCCCGCGCCGGGCAATTTCCAGCCGCGCTACGCCGGGACGGGCGACTTCATCGAAGCGGTCGGGCGCGCCACGGGCCGCGACTACGGCTGGTTCTTCGACGTGTACGTCTACTCGGCGGCGCTGCCGGAGCTGGTGGCGACCCGCGACGCGACGGGACTGTCGCTGCGCTGGCAGGCGCCCGGCGGCAAGCCCTTCCCGATGCCGGTCGAGGTCCGCGTGGACGGTCGCGACGTGACCGTGCCAATGGCCGACGGGCGCGGCCACGTGCCGATGCCCGTGGACGCGCTGTACACCCTGGACCCGCATTCGAAGGTGCTGCGGGCGCAACCCCATATCGGCGCGTACCAGGACTGGACCCGCGCGCAGAAGGCCAACCCATGAGCGACACCCGCAACCCGCAGGCCGAGCAGATGGGCGACGAGTCCATGGCGCGGAACCTCGCCCACCAGGCGCAGGCGATCTGGCCGCAGGAAGCGCCGCTGTTCGACCGCTACGGCCTGGAGGGCGCGATCCGGGTGCTGGACCTGGGATGCGGCACCGGTGAGATCACCCGGCGGCTCGCGGCGCGCTATCCGCAGGCGCGGCTGCTGGGCGTGGACATCCTCGAGGAGAACCTGGCGCGCGCGCGGCTGGGGACGGACGCCGATGGGCGCATCCGTTACGCGCGCGGCGACGCCTTCGCGCTGGACTGCGCGGACGCCAGCTTCGACCTCGTCGTCTGCCGGCACATGTCGCAGGCCGTGCCCGACTTCCCGCAGGTCCTGGCCGAGATCACCCGCGTGCTGGAGCCGGGTGGCTGGCTGCACCTGCTGAGCGAGGATTACGCGATGCTGAGCTTCCCCGCGACCGACCCGGCGTTCGACCCGGACCGGTTCTGGCTCGACAACGCGATCGCCTTCCTGCAGTCGATCGGTTGCGACGGCCGCATCGGCCGGCACACGCCGGCGCTGCTCGAGCAGGCCGGCTACCGCGACATCGCCATGGACTACGTGGTGGTGGACACGCTGCGCGTGCCGCGCGAAACGTTCGCCGGGATCCTCGGCGCCTGGCGCGACGGCTACGTCGAGCCGCTGGCCCGCGCCAGCGGCCGGCCGCCCGCGCAGGTGCGCGCCGATTTCGAGCGGATGATCGCGGCGATCCGCACGCCGCCGCACTATGCTGCCTGGCAGGTGCCGGTCGCCAGCGGCCGCAAGCCTTCCTGAGTCTTGAAAAAAGGGGATAGACGCATGCATCGCAAGTTTTCGCCCGCGCTGGCGGGCCTGGGCCTGGCCCTGTGCGCCGGCCTCGTGCTCGCCACGCCGCCGCAGTCCACGCCGCAGTCGGCGCCGCAATTGGCCGCGCCCTACGCCGGCGCCACGCCGGCCGCGCTGGCGGGCTTCGACGCCTACGTGGACGAGGTGCGCCGGACCTTCGACGTGCCCGGCATCGCCGTGGCGATCGTCAAGGACGACCAGGTCGTGCTGGAGCGGGGCTACGGCGTGCGCGACCGCGAGAGCGGTGCAGCAGTGGACGCGCACACGCTGTTCGCCATCGCCTCCAACACCAAGGCGTTCACCGCGGCCTCGCTGCAGCTGCTGGCCGCCGACGGCAAGCTGGACATGGATGACCGCGTGATCGAGCACCTGCCGTGGTTCCGCATGTCCGATCCGTACATCACCCACGAGATGCGCATCCGCGACCTGCTCGCGCACCGCAGCGGCCTGAGCCTGGGCGCCGGCGACCTGCTGTACTGGCCGACCACCAGCTACAGCAACCGCGAGGTGGCCGAGCGGCTGAAGGACGTGCCGATCACCGGCGGCTTCCGCGCGCAGTACGCCTACGACAACATCCTGTTCGGCGTCGCCCAGCTGGTGGTCGAGTCCGCGTCCGGCATGCCCTACGACCGCTTCCTGCAGCAGCGCATCTTCGACCCGCTGGGCATGGACGAGACGGTCTACAACAGCGACCACCTGGGCGACGCGACCAACGTCGCCACCGGCTACGCCAAGGCCGATTTCAAGGACATCGTGCCGGCGCCGCGCATGACCTGGTCCAACGTCGGTGGCGCGGGCGGCATCTACTCGAGCGTGCACGACCTGTCGAAGTGGGTGCGCGTGCAGCTGGCCGGCGGCGCGATCCCGGCCAGCATCGGCGGCGAGCCCGGCGAGCGGCTGTTCACCGAGGACGCGCAGCGCGAGATGTGGACGATGCTGACGCCGATCCCGGTGCGCAAGCCGTCAATGCCGGAATTCGAGCCGATCACGCCGAACTTCCAGGGTTACGGGGAAGGCTGGAACCTGGCCGACTACCGCGGCCACAAGCTGGTCTGGCACACCGGCGGCTGGCCCGGCATGGTGTCGCGGGTGACGATGCTGCCCGAGCAGGGGATCGGCGTGGTGGTGCTGACCAACGCCGAGATGGGCGCCGCCTTCAACGCGGTCACCATGCGCGCGCTGGACGCGATGCTCGGCCTGCCGGCGACCGACTGGAACGCGGCCTACGCCAAGGCGCGGGCGAAGCAGGAGGCCAAGGCCGACGACAGCTGGGAGAAGCACGTCGCCGCGCGCGACGCCTCGTCCACGCCGTCGCTGCCGCTGGCGAAGTACGCAGGCACCTACGAGGACCCGTGGTACGGCAACGTGGTCATCGCCCACCAGGGCGGCAAGCTGCGTATCCGCTTCGGCCGCACCGCCGACCTGGTCGGCACGCTGACCCACTGGCAGCACGACACCTTCCTGGTGCGCTGGGACCAGCGCTGGCTCAACGCCGACGCCTTCCTCAGCTTCGCCCTGGATGCCGACGGCAACATCCGCGAAGCCCGCATGGTCCCGGCCTCCGAACTCACCGACTTCAGCTTCGACTTCCAGGACCTCCGCCTCACCCCCGTCGAACCCGGCGACGCGGAGTCCTAGTTCTTAGCCACGGATGAACACGGATCAACACGGATAAGGCAAACCATTGTTTTGCTCTTGTGATCCGTGTCATCCGTGTTCATCCGTGGCAAAACTGCTTTCGCGTCACGAGCACACGGCGGAGCCGCAGGCGTGGGCGGAGGCCCAGGCCCACTGGAAGTTGTAGCCGCCGAGCCAGCCGGTGACGTCGACGACTTCGCCGATGAAGTAGAGGCCTGGCACGTGCTTCGACTGCATGGTCGTGGATGACAGGCCGTCGGTGTCCACGCCGCCCAGGGTCACCTCGGCGGTGCGGTAGCCCTCGGTGCCGCTGGCGACGAGCGGCCAGGCCTGCAGCAGCGTCGCCACCTCGCGCAGCTGCGGCAGGTTGAACTGCCGGATCGGCCGGTTCGGCAGCCAGAGCTCGCACAGGCGCTGCGCGAAGCGCTTGGGCAGCAGTTCGCCGAGCAGGGTCTTCAGTTCCGCCGCCGGGCGGTCTCGCTGCAGCGCGAGCAGGGTGTCC
>DASWQG010000105.1:0-2582 GCA_036403775.1 Luteimonas sp. | reverse complement strand
CATCGCCAACCTGACCCTGCTGCCCGCCGGCATCGGCGCCGCGCTCGGCTTCGACACCGGCCCCGCGAACGCGCTGATGGACGCGTGGTGCGAGCGCCACACCGGCGCGCACTACGACCACGACGGCGCCTGGGCGGCCAGCGGGACGCTCGACGAAGCCCTGCTGCAGCGGCTGCTGTCGGAGCCCTGGTTCGACCATCCGCCGCCCAAGAGCAGCGGCCGCGAGCAGTTCCACCTCGCATGGCTCGCGGCCCGGCTGCGCGGCGACGAAGCGCCGGTGGACGTGCAGCGCACGCTGCTGGAACTGACCGCGGCCAGCGTCGCCAACGCCTTGCAGGCGCACCAGGCCGCGACGCAGCGGCTGCTGGTCTGCGGCGGCGGCGTGCACAACCCCTTGCTGTTGTCGCGCATCGCCGCACGGCTACCGGGCGTGGTTGTCGAATCGACCGCCGCGCACGGCGTGGACCCGGACTTCATCGAGGCCATGGGTTTCGCCTGGCTCGCCCGCGAAACCCTCGCCGGCCGCCCCGGCAACCTCCCCGCCGTCACCGGCGCCCTCGGCCCCCGCATCCTCGGCGCGATCCACCTGGCCTGACACATTCTTTGGCCACAGATCACACAGATTGAAAAGGATTGAAGAGCAGGTCGCTCGCTTTTCAAATCCTTTTTCCATCTGTGAAATCTGTGGCTAAAGCTCTTCCCCCGGAGGCGCAGCCTTGCCGATGGCGGCGAAGGAATCGGTGGGGATCTCTTCCAGGGCGGCGATCGCGGCCTTGAGGGCTTCGGCCTCCTCGTCGACGAGGTCGTTGGAAGTCTCAGCCTCCAGCGCCATCAGGCCGCGCTCGAGGGCCTGCGCCATCGCCTCCTCCTCGGTCCAGCCGCGCTGCGCGGCCAGGCGCTCCAGGCGTTGCGCGAGCAGCAGGTCCAGGTCAGCCATGGGTGTCTCCCGGTGCGCGGTCGCCGACCCGTCGCCACAGCCACGCCAGCAGCAGCAGCGTGGGGACCACGGTGACCGCACTGATGGTGAAGAAGGTCGTGTACGAGGTCGCCTCGACGAAGTAGCCGGAGACGCCGCCGGCGAACTTGCCCGGCAGGTTCGCCAGCGACACCAGCAGCGCGAACTGCGTGGCGGTGAAGTTCCGGTCGGTCAGCGAGGACATGAATGCGATCAGGATCACGCCGGCGAATCCCTGGAACAGGTTGTCGGCGGAAATGGCGGCGTAGAACGCCCAGATCTCGCCGGGGTTGTAGGCCATCAGCAGGAACGCGAGGTTGGACAGCGCCACGCCCAGCGTGGCGACCAGCAGCATGCGCCGGAAGCCGAACGCCGCGACCGCGACGCCGCCGGCGAAGGCGCCGACGATGCCCATCCAGATGCCGAACAGCTTCGACACGGTGGCGATGTCGCTCTTGCTGTAGCCCGAGTCGAGGTAGAACGGGCCGGCCATCACCCCGATCACCTGGTCGGGGAACTTGAACAGGCCGACGAACAGCAGCAACACCAGCCCGAGCAGCACGCCGTTGTTGCGGAAGTAGCTGGAGAACGGCTGCCAGAACGCGCCCAGGAAATCGATGCGGCGCACGACCGTCGCCTCGGGGGCCTCGGGCTCGCGCGCCAGCAGCGTGGTCACGATCGGCACCAGCATCAACGCCGCCATCCACAGGTAGGCCGGCGTCCAGCCCTGGAAGTCGGCGATGTACAGCGCGCCGGCGCCGCCGACGATCAGGCCGAGGCGATAGCCCAGCGTGTAGGTCGCGGCCAGCGCCGCCTGCGCCTCGGCGGGCGCCACCTCGATGCGGTAGGCATCCACCACCGAGTCCTGCGTGGCGCCGGCGAACGAGCCGACCAGCACCCACGCCACCAGCGCGCCGACGCCGAGATCCGGCCGGGTCAGCGCCAGCGCGGCGAGGCTGACGCCGACCAGCAGCTGCGACGCCAGCAGCCAGGAGCGGCGGCGGCCGAAGAACGCGGTCAGCGGGAAGGCGTAGCGGTCGATCAGCGGCGCCCACAGGAACTTGAGCAGGTAGAAGAAGCTGGCCAGGCTGATCAGGCCGATGCTGCCCAGGTCCAGGCCGACGTCGCGCAGCCGGGTGGACAGCGTCATCGACGCGATCAGCAGGAACGGCAGGCCGGAGCCGAAGCCGAAGATGAGCAGGGTCATCGCCGAGGGCGTGGCGAACGCGCGGCGGATGCCGGACCAGCCCTTGTACGACTGCGGCGGCGGCAGGCTGGCCGATTCGGTGCTCATGCGTAGTCCACGGTGAACGGTGCGTGGTCGGAGAAGCGCGGCGCGGGGGCGATCGAGCAGGCGCGCAGGCGCTCGCGCAGGGAGGGCGTCACGAACTGGTAGTCGATCCGCCAGCCGACGTTATTGGCCCGCGCCGCGCCGCGGTTGCTCCACCAGGTGTAGTCGCGGCCCTCGGGATGCAGCGCGCGATACGCGTCGACCCAGCCGCCGGTGTCGTGGCAGAGGCCGTTCAGCCACTCGCGCTCGGGCGGCAGGCAGCCGGAGTTCTTCTGGTTGGATTTCCAGTTGCGGATGTCGAGCTCGCTGCGCACGATGTTCCAGTCCCCGCACAGA
>DASWQG010000104.1:0-4118 GCA_036403775.1 Luteimonas sp. | reverse complement strand
CTTCGCCGGGGCGATGGCCACGCTGCTCAAGCTCACCGTCGGCAGCGCGCTGGCGCTCGCGCTGGCGCACCTGGCCGGATTCGAGCCGCAGGTGCGGGCGCTGCGGCCGCAGCCGGCGGCCGTCGAGTTCTCGGCGAGGGTGCTGGCGGCGTTCTCGTTCGCGCTGCTGTTCCGCGCGCGCTGGCGCGACTATCCGCTGGTGATGCTCGCCGCCGTGTGCGGCTACCTGGTGTCGCGGCTGGGCGGGGAGGCGTGGGGCAGCCCGGTGGGCATCTTCCTCTCCGCGCTGCTGCTCACCGCCGGCGGCAATGCGTACGCGCGCTGGGCGCAGCGGCCCGGGGCGCTGGTGCGCGTCCCGGGCATCCTGATGCTGGTCCCCGGCAGCGCGAGCCTGCGCGGGGTGATGAACCTCGTGCAGCAGCAGGACACGGCGCTGGGGCAGGTCGCGGCCCTGGGCGTGCTGAACATCCTGCTGGCGCTGGTCGCGGGCCTGCTGTTCGGCAACCTGCTGCTGCCCACGCGCCGCAACCTGTAGCCCCCGGCGCAGGGTCGGGGGGGCAGCGTCAGCCGACCATGGGTCGGCCCTACTTGATCAGGAAGTCTTCCGGCTTCTTGCCCTTCGCCGTCAGCGCCGCCATCCAGCGCGGCTGCTTGCCGCGTCCGGACCAGGTCTCCTTCGGATTGGCCGGGTTGCGGTACTTCGGCGCGACCTTCTTCGCCGCCTTGCGCGGCGCGGCGGCCTTGCGCGCGTTCGGCGCCGGCCTGGCGCCACCGAACAGCTCCTCGACGGTGTAGCCCTCGGACTTGGCGAGCGCCACCAGCTTGCGGCGGACGGCGGCGGCCGGCTTGCGCTTGCCCAGCACGGTCTTGCGCTTCTTCGCCTTGTTGATCAGGGCGTCCAGTTCCCTGGCGGACAGGCGTTCGAGTTGGATGGTCATCGCGGCTCCGGAAATGTCGGGGAAAATGCGCGGGATAATCGTTGCGCCGTCCCGATGATAATCAAGCCGCCGCGTGATTCAAAACCGCAGGCGCTGTTTCAGTGACTCCCGGTCGAGGTTTTCCGATTCCGACGACGCGCGCGACCGGTATTCGAACGTGCCCGATTCAAGGCCGCGGCCGGACACGACCACGCGGTGCGGGATGCCGATGAGCTCGATGTCGGCGAACATCGCGCCGGGGCGCAGGCCGCGGTCGTCGAGCGCGGCCTCGATGCCGGCGGCCTGCAGTTCGCGGTACAGCGCTTCCGCGGCCTCGGCGACGGCCGGATCCTGCTTCGGGTTGATCACGCACACGGCCACCTGCCAGGGCGCCATCGCTTCGGGCCAGCGGATGCCGGCCTCGTCGTGGTTCTGCTCGATCGCCGCCGCGACGATGCGCGACACGCCGATGCCGTAGCAGCCCATCAGCGGATGCACCGGCTTGCCCGCGGCATCGAGAACGGTGCAGTCCATCGCCTTTGAATAGCGGTCGCCAAGCGCGAACACGTGGCCGACCTCGATGCCGCGCGCCAGCGCAAGCGTGCCCTTGCCGTCGGGCGAGGGATCGCCGGCGACCACCTGGCGGATGTCGGCGACGAGCGCCGGTTCCGGCAGGTCGCGGCCCCAGTTGACGCCGGCGAGGTGGAAGCCCGCCTCGTTGGCGCCGACCACGAAGGCGGCCATCGCCGCGACGCTGCGGTCGGCGACCACGGTGACCGGCTTGCGCGGGCCGACCGGCCCCAGGAACCCCGGCTCGCTGCCGAGGTGCTCGAGGATCTCGGCCTCGGTCGCCATGCGGTAGTCGGCCAGGCCCGCGAGCTTGGCCAGCTTGATCTCGTTGACGCAGTGGTCGCCGCGCACCAGCGCGAGCACGAAGCCGGTGTCGTCGTCGCCGACCAGCGCGACCGACTTCACCGTGCGCGCCAGCGGGATGCCGAGCAGCGCGGCCACGTCCTCGCAGGTCTTCTGCACGGGCGTTTTGACCTTGCGCAACGCCTCGGTGGCCGCCGGGCGCGCGCCGGGCGCCAGCGCCTCGGCCAGTTCGACGTTGGCCGCGTAGTCGGAGGCGTCGCAGAAGGCGATCGCGTCCTCGCCGGAGTCCGCCATCACGTGGAACTCGTGCGAGGCGGTGCCGCCGATCGCGCCGGTGTCGGCGAACACCGCGCGGAACCGCAGGCCCAGCCGGGTGAAGATCCGGCCGTAGGTGTCGTACATGTTGCGGTACTCGGCCTGCAGCGACGCCTCGTCCAGGTGGAACGAGTACGCATCCTTCATCAGGAATTCGCGCGAGCGCATCACCCCGAACCGCGGGCGGATCTCGTCGCGGAACTTCACCTGGATCTGGTAGAGGTTGATCGGCAGCTGCTTGTAGCTGGCGAGCTCGTTGCGGGCGAAGTCGGTAACCACTTCCTCAGCGGTGGGGCCGTAGCAGTACCAGCTTTCCTTGCGGTCGCGGAGTTTCAGCAGCTGCCCGCCGAACTTCTCCCAGCGCCCGGTCTCCTGCCACAGTTCGGCTGGCTGGATGGTCGGCATCAGCAGTTCGATCGCGCCGGCGCGATCCATCTCCTCGCGTACCACGGCTTCCACCTTGCGCAGGACGCGAAGGCCCAGCGGCGACCACGTGTACACGCCGGCGGCCAGCTTGCGCAGCATGCCGGCCTTGAGCATCAGCTGGTGGCTGGCGACCTCGGCGTCGGCGGGGGTTTCCTTGACGGTGCGAAGGTGGAACTGCGACAGGCGCATGGGGCGGGCTCGACGGGTCGGGGCCGGCGGCGGCGCCGGCGAAAAAGAACCGTCATTCTGCCATGCGGGGCCGCGGGCGCGGCCCGCCAGGCCGGCTACAGCGTCGTGGGTGGCGCCTGCGCCGCGGGGGCAGCGGCGCACTTCACCTTGATCGTGGCCTGCGCCAACTCGCGCTGCGCGGCGCGCTCGGCGTCGTCGAGGTTGCGGTCGGGCGTGCCGTCGCCGTCGCTGTCCACGGAGACCGCTGCCTTGCCGGCAAGCAGCGCGAGGGTCTCCCGCGCCGTGGTGCATGCGGGATCCTCGGCGGGCGCGGCGGCGGCCGGCGCCGGCGCGCCATCGCGGACGCGCACTTCGCGGGTCTGGTAGTCGGTGCCCGCCGGCGGCGTGCCGGAGTACTGGGTGACGCCGTTGGCGTCCTTCCACTGGTAGACCTGCTGGGCGGCGAGCGGCGTCGCGGCGAGCAGCAGCGGTGCGGCGAGGGCGACGGCGATGACGACCGGGCGCGGGAACATGGCGGCCTCTCAGGCAGGAAACGCGCCGATTGCAGCATCCGCGCCCGGTGCGCGCAAGCGCAGCGGCGCACAAAACCATAAACTCGCCCGCATGGACGACTCCTCCGGTTCAGGCCCGGGCCGCACCCCCGCCCGCGCCATCTACCTGCTGCCGAACCTGTTCACGACGGGCGGGCTGTTCGCGGGCTTCTTCGCCATCATCGCCGCGTCGCAGGGCCGCTTCGAGGCCGCCTGCGTGGCCATCTTCGTGGCGGCGATCCTCGACGGCGTGGACGGCCGCGTCGCCCGGCTGACCAACACGCAGAGCGAGTTCGGGGTGCAGTACGACTCGCTGGCCGACCTGGTCAGCTTCGGCATGGCGCCGGCGCTGGTGATGTACTACTGGGCGCTGTCCACCTACCGGCTCGACGGCCTGACCATCGGCCGGATCGGCTGGCTCGCCGCCTTCCTCTATGCCGCGTGCGCGGCGCTGCGGCTGGCGCGCTTCAACGCGCAGGTCGCGCAGGTGGACAAGCGCTGGTTCATCGGGCTGGCCAGCCCGGCGGCCGCGGGCCTGATGGCGAGCTTCGTGTGGACCGCGCACGACCAGGGCTGGGTCGGCCGCGACCTGCGGCATGTCGCGCTCGCCGTGACCATCGCGGCGGGGCTGCTGATGGTGAGCCGGCTGCGCTACACCAGCTTCAAGGGCGGCGGCGGACTGCGCGGCGAGCGCGTGCCGTTCTGGACGATGGTGGTGGCGCTGCTGGTGCTGATCGCGCTGGTGCTGGATCCGCCGCGCGTCCTGCTGGCGGCGGCGGTGCTCTACGCGCTGTCCGGGCCGGTGGCCTGGGCCTGGCGCCGTCGCCGCGGACGGGGCGCCTGAGCATGTGGGACCCGTTCCAGCGCG
>DASWQG010000103.1:0-1667 GCA_036403775.1 Luteimonas sp. | reverse complement strand
GGCCGAGGGCCACATCGTCTGCGGCCATTGCCGCAACTGCCGCGGCGGCCGCCCGCACCTGTGCCCGAACACCGTCGGCATCGGCGTCAACCGCGACGGCGCCTTCGCCGAGTACCTTGTGATGCCCGCCAGCAACCTGTGGCCGATCCCGGACCAGATCCCCTCGGAGCTGGCCGCGTTCTTCGACCCCTACGGCAACGCCGCGCACTGCGCGCTGGAGTTCGACGTGGTCGGCGAGGACGTGCTGATCACCGGCGCCGGCCCGATCGGCATCATCGCCGCCGGCATCTGCAAGTTCATCGGCGCGCGCAACGTGGTCGTCACCGACGTCAACGACTACCGGCTCAAGCTGGCCGCCGACATGGGCGCGACCCGCGTGGTCAATGTCGCCAACGCCTCGCTGAAGGACGTGATGGCCGACCTGCACATGGAGGGCTTCGACGTCGGCCTGGAGATGAGCGGCAATCCGCGCGCGTTCAACGACATGCTCGACTGCATGTACCACGGCGGCAAGGTGGCGATGCTCGGCATCCAGCCCAAGGGCGCCGGCATCGACTGGGACCGGGTGATCTTCAAGGGCCTGACCCTGCAGGGCATCTACGGCCGGAAGATGTACGAGACCTGGTACAAGATGACGCAGCTGGTGCTCAGCGGCTTCCCGTTGGGCAAGGTGCTGACCCACCAGCTGCCGGTCGACCGCTTCCAGGAAGGCTTCGAGCTGATGGAAGCCGGCAGGTGCGGCAAGGTGGTGCTGTCATGGAACTGACCCGGCGCTACGAGGAGACGCTCGGCGAGATCCGCGACGCCGGCCTGTTCAAGGCCGAGCGCATCATCACCTCGCCGCAGGCCGCCGAGATCACGCTGGCCGACGGCCGCACGGTGCTGAACTTCTGCGCCAACAACTACCTGGGCCTGGCCGACCATCCGGCGATGATCGAGGCCGCCAAGCAGGCGCTGGACACGCACGGCTTCGGCATGGCCTCGGTGCGCTTCATCTGCGGCACCCAGGACCTGCACAAGCAGCTCGAGGCCCGGATCGCGGAGTTCTTCGGCACCGAGGACACGATCCTCTACGCGGCCTGCTTCGACGCCAACGGCGGCCTGTTCGAGCCGCTGCTGGGCGAGGAGGACGCGATCATCTCCGACGCGTTGAACCACGCCTCGATCATCGACGGCGTGCGCCTGTGCAAGGCGAAGCGCTACCGCTACGCCAACTGCGACATGGCGGACCTGGAGAAGCAGCTGCAACAGGCGCGCGCGGACGGCGCCAGGCAGGTGATGATCACCAGCGACGGCGTGTTCTCGATGGACGGCTTCATCGCGCCGCTGGACGAGATCACCCGCCTCGCCAGGCAGTACGACGCGCTGGTGCACATCGACGAATGCCACGCCACCGGCTTCCTCGGCGCGACCGGCCGCGGCTCGGCCGAGGTCAAGGGCGTGATGGACCGGATCGACATCTTCACCGGCACCCTGGGCAAGGCGATGGGCGGCGCGATCGGCGGCTTCACCACGGCGAAGGCCGAGGTCGTCGAGCTGCTTCGCCAGCGCTCGCGCCCGTACCTGTTCTCCAACTCGCTGCCGCCGCACGTGGTCGCCGCGGGGATCAAGGCGTTCGAGATGCTGGCCGGCGCGGGCGAGCTCCGCGAGCGCCTGGCGGCGAATAC
>DASWQG010000102.1:0-2371 GCA_036403775.1 Luteimonas sp. | reverse complement strand
TCTGTCGGGAGCGAAGGAAATGGGTCAGTCAGTCGTCGTGATCGGTGCCCAGTGGGGCGACGAGGGCAAGGGCAAGATCGTCGACCTGCTGACGCAGGACATCGGCGCGGTCGTCCGCTTCCAGGGCGGCCACAACGCCGGCCACACGCTGGTCATCAACGGCCGGAAGACCGTGCTGCACCTGATCCCGTCCGGCATCCTGCGCCCCGACGCGCTGTGCCTGATCGGCAACGGCGTGGTCCTGCATCCCGGCGCGCTGCGCCAGGAGATCGAGGAGATCGAGGGCACCGGCGTGGAAGTGCGTTCGCGGCTGAAGATCAGCCCGGCGACGCCGATCATCATGCCGTACCACGTCGCCCTGGACCAGGCGCGCGAGAAGGCCGCCGGCGGCAAGGCGATCGGCACCACCGGTCGCGGCATCGGCCCGGCCTACGAGGACAAGGTGGCGCGCCGCGGCATCCGCGTCGCCGACTTGCGCTATCCGCACGAGCTCGCCGAGACGCTGCGCGCGACGCTGGATTACCACAACTTCGTGCTCACCAAGTACCTCGGCGTGGAGGCCGTGGACTTCCAGAAGACGCTGGACGAGGCGGTGGCGTTCGGCGAGTACATCGAGCCGATGAAGTCCGACGTCGCCGGCGTGCTGCACGACCTGCGCCGCCAGGGCAAGCGCGTGCTCTACGAGGGGGCGCAGGGCTCGCTGCTCGACATCGCCCACGGCACCTATCCCTCCGTCACCTCCTCGAACACGACGATCGGCGGCGCGCTGGCCGGCACCGGCGTCGGCGCCGACGCGATCGACTACGTGCTCGGCATCGCCAAGGCCTACGCGACCCGCGTCGGCGGCGGCCCGTTCCCCACCGAGCTGTTCGACGACGCCGGCCAGGCGCTGCGCGACCGCGGCCAGGAGTACGGCGCCACCACCGGGCGGCCGCGCCGCTGCGGCTGGATGGACATCGTCGCCCTGAAGCGCGCCGTCGCGATCAACGGCATCAGCGGCCTGTGCATCACCAAGCTCGACGTGCTCGACGGCATGGAGACGCTGAAGATCTGCATCGCCTACGAGTACCACGGCAAGCGCAGCGAGTACGCGCCGCTCGACGCCGAGGGCTGGGCCGAGTGCAAGCCGGTGTACCTGGAGTTCCCGGGCTGGCAGGAGTCCACCCACGGCATCACCCAGTGGGACAAGCTGCCGCCCGCCGCGCGCGCCTACCTGCGCGCGCTCGAGGAACTGGCCGGCAGCCCGCTGGCGATCGTCAGCACCGGCCCGGACCGCGACGCCAACATCGTGCTGCAGGATCCCTGGGGCTGATCCGCGCCGCGCCGCCTCAGGCGGCGCGCACGCCCTCGATCACCCGGGCGAGGTCGCCGGACCCGATCGGCTTGCGGAACATGTGGTCGAAGCCGACCGCGTCCGCGCGGGCGCGATCCTGGGCCTCGCCCCAGCCGGTGACCGCTGCGATGACCAGGCCCGGCAGGGCGGCATCCTCGCGCAGCCGCCGGGCCAGCTCGTAGCCGTCCATGCCGGGCATGCCGATGTCCAGCAACGCCAGGTCCGGATGGAAGCCTTCGACCTGCGCCAGCGCGCTGGCGCCGTCGTGGGCGACGACGGGCTCGTGGCCCATCGCCCGCAGCAGCAGGCCCAGCGATTGCGCCGCGTCCACGTTGTCGTCCACCACGAGGACGCGCAGGCGCCGCCCTCCCGTCGACCTGGCATCGCGCGACGCGGCCAGCGCCGGGGCCTCCACCAGCGGCAGCCAGACGCAGAACTCCGAGCCTGCGCCAGGACCGTCGCTGTGGGCGCTGACCCGGCCGCCGTGCATTTCCACCAGTCCGCGCACCAGGGCCAGGCCGATCCCGAGGCCGTCGTGCAGGCGGTGCTCCTCGCGCTTGCCCTGGGTGAACAGTTCGAACACGTGCGGAACGAGGTCCCGTGGCATGCCGATGCCGTCGTCCCTGAAGCAGACGAAGGCCTCGCCGTCCACCGCCGAGGCCGTGACCTCCACCACGCCGCGGCCGTTGGAATACTTGCGCGCGTTATTCAATAGGTTGGAGAACACCTGTCCCATGCGCACCGGGTCGGCGTGCACCGGGAGCGGCGCATCGGGGAAGCGCGCCACGATGCGCACCTTGCGCTGGTCCTCGTCCAGCTGCGCCTGCTCGACGCATTCGCGCAGGATCGCGCGCAGGTCGTGGTGGCCGCGCTCGAGCTGGATCTTCCCCTGCGACAGGCGCGAGGCCTCGAGCAGGTCGTCGACGAGGCGCACCAGGTGCTCGAGCTGGCGCTGCATCATCTCGCGCAGCTGGCGGCGGCGCGCGTAGTCGCTGTCGTCCAGTTCCAGCACCTTCAGGGCGTTGCCGATCGGCGCCA
>DASWQG010000101.1:0-7646 GCA_036403775.1 Luteimonas sp. | reverse complement strand
GGTGCAGGGCACCGACATCACGCTCGAGGTGCAGCAGCAGCTCGGCGACGGCGTGGTCCGCTCGATCGCGTTGGGCTCCACCGACGGCCTGCGCCGCAACCTGGTGGCGCAGAACACCGGCCGCGCGATTTCGGTGCCGGTGGGCACCGGCACGCTGGGCCGCATCATGGACGTGCTCGGCTCGCCGATCGACGAGGCCGGCCCGGTGCAGGCCTCCGACCATTGGGAAATCCACCGCGCCGCACCGTCCTACGAGGAGCAGGCGGCGGCCAACGAACTGCTGGAAACCGGCATCAAGGTCATCGACCTGATGTGCCCGTTCGCCAAGGGCGGCAAGGTCGGCCTGTTCGGCGGCGCCGGCGTCGGGAAGACCGTGAACCTGATGGAACTGATCAACAACATCGCCAAGCAGCACTCGGGCCTGTCGGTGTTCGCCGGCGTGGGCGAGCGGACCCGCGAGGGCAACGACTTCTACCACGAGATGAAGGACTCGAATGTCCTCGACAAGGTGGCGATGGTCTACGGCCAGATGAACGAGCCGCCGGGCAACCGCCTGCGCGTCGCGCTGACCGGCCTGACCATGGCCGAGTACTTCCGCGACGACAAGGACCCGGCCACCGGCAAGGGCCGCGACGTGCTGCTGTTCGTGGACAACATCTACCGCTACACCCTGGCCGGCACCGAGGTGTCCGCGCTGCTGGGCCGCATGCCGTCGGCGGTGGGCTACCAGCCGACCCTGGCCGAGGAAATGGGCGTGCTGCAGGAGCGCATCACCTCGACCAAGACCGGTTCGATCACCTCGATCCAGGCCGTGTACGTGCCCGCGGACGACCTGACCGACCCGTCGCCGGCGACCACCTTCGCGCACCTCGACGCGACCGTCGTGCTCTCGCGCAACATCGCCTCGCTGGGCATCTACCCGGCGGTGGACCCGCTCGACTCGACCTCGCGCCAGCTCGACCCCAACGTGATCGGCAACGAGCACTACGAGACCGCGCGCCGGGTGCAGGCGACGCTGCAGAAGTACAAGGAGCTCAAGGACATCATCGCGATCCTGGGCATGGACGAGCTGTCGGAAGAGGACAAGCAGGCCGTGTCGCGCGCGCGCAAGATCGAGCGCTTCTTCTCGCAGCCGTTCCACGTCGCCGAGGTGTTCACCGGCTCGCCGGGCAAGTACGTGCCGCTGAAGGAAACCATCCGCGGCTTCAAGATGATCGTCGACGGCGAGCTCGACCACCTGCCCGAGCAGGCGTTCTACATGGTCGGCGGCATCGACGAGGCGATCGAGAAGGGCAAGAAGATTACCGGATAAGCGGCCCTCACCCCTGCCCTCTCCCGCAAGCGGGAGAGGGGGAATTGGCACAAGAGCGTTTACCTATGGCAACCACCATCCGCTGCGACATCGTCAGTGCCGAGGCCGAGATCTTCCACGGCGAGGCGACCATGGTCGTGGCCACCGGCGAGATGGGCGAGCTCGGCATCGCGCCGCGCCACGCCCCGCTGATCACGCGGCTCAAGCCGGGCAAGGTCGTGGTGACCACGGTCGGCGGCGAGCAGCTGGACTTCGCCATTTCCGGCGGCATCCTCGAGGTGCAGCCGCAGGTGGTGACGATCCTCGCCGACACGGCGGTCCGCGCCGAGGACATCGACGAGGCGGCGGTCCGCGCGGCCAAGGACGAGGCCGAGCGCATCCTGGCCCACCGCGGCGAGGCGATGGAAGTGGCCGAGGCGCAGCAGCGCCTGGCCGAGGTCACCGCGCAGCTGCAGGCCCTCGAGCGCCTGCGCAAGAACCTCAAGCACTAAGCTGCGTCGAGGCAGCGGGCGCGGGTGGCCAGGGGAGCTCATGTCCCCCGGCTCCGGCCTTCGGCCTGCGCCTCCTCCTTGACTTCGCCCCCCTGGCCACCCGCACCCGCTGCCTTGTAGCGGCGGGGATGCTTTAGGCTCATGGCTTCGGCTGGGGAGTAGGGCGATGCGGATCGTGATGGTGCTGGCGTGCCTGCTGTCGGTGGGCGCGGTACTGGCGGCGGAACGGCCGCGGGCGCGGGAGGCGGGCGTCGTCGTCGGCACGATGCCGACGGGCGCGCGCAACGCGATCGTGGACGTGCCCGGCGTGCGTGTCGGCCATGCGACAGTGGTGGAGGGCGACTCGGTGCGCACGGGCGTCACCGCGATCCTGCCGCATGGCGGCAACCTGTACACCGAGCGCGTGCCGGCGGCGCTGCACGTGGCCAACGGCTACGGCAAGCTGCTGGGCGTGACCCAGCTGCGCGAGCTGGGCGAACTGGAGACGCCGATCCTGCTGACCTGCACGCTGTGCGTGTGGAAGGCCGCCGACGCGCTGGTCGAGTGGCAGCTGGCGCAGCCCGGCATGGAGGGCGTGCGCTCGCTCAACGCCGTCGTCGGCGAGACCAACGACGGCTACCTCAACGACATCCGCGCGCGGCCGGTCACCGCCGCGCACGTGCGCGCCGCGCTGGAGTCCGCGTCGGCGACCAACGTCGAGGAAGGCGCGATCGGCGCCGGCACCGGCACCGTGGCGTTCGGCTGGAAGGGCGGCATCGGCACCAGTTCGCGCGCCACCGGCGACGGCCACGTGGTCGGGGTGCTGGTGCAGAGCAACTTTGGCGGGTCGCTCACCGTCGCTGGCGTGCCGGTGTGGCGCGCGCTGCCGGATCCGGCCACGCTGGCGGACGGCGTCGAGCCCCCGGTCGCGGACGGCGACGGCAGCATCATGGTCGTGGTCGCCACCGACGCGCCCTTGGACTCGCGGCAGCTGGAACGGCTGGCGAAGCGCGCGATCACCGGCCTCGCGCGCACCGGCGCGTCCATGTCCAACGGCTCGGGCGACTACGTGATCGCCTTCTCCACCGCGCCCTCGGTACGGCGCAGGCAGGGCGAGGCGCTGCACCAGGTGGCGATGCTCGACAACGACGCCATGGACGCGCTGTTCGTCGGCGTCGCCGAGGCCACCGAGGAGGCGATCCTCGATTCACTGTTCAAGGCGCAAGGGGTCCGCGGCCACCGTGGCGCGGTGCCGGCGCTGCCGCTGGAGCAGGTACTCAGCCAGCTGCGCGACTGAGCGCAAGCATGGTGACGTCGTCGAAGGGCGCCTCGCCGCCGGCATGGGCACGCACCGCCGCGCGCACCCGCGCGACCAGCGCGCCGGCCGCCAGCGGCGCTTCCAGCAGCGCCAGCACCCGCGCCTCGCCCAGCATCGCGCCGCTCGCGTCGCGGGCGTCGGTGACGCCGTCGGTGAACGCGAACAGCGCCTCGCCGGGAGCGAGCGCTTCGGTGGCGTAGCCGAACGAAAGGCCCGGGAGCAGCCCGACCGCGGGGCCGGTCGGTGCCAGCCGCGCGCGCACGCCTGCCGCGCCCGCGATCGCGGGCGCTTCGTGGCCGGCGTTGGCATAGCCGAGCCGCCCGCTCGCGGGGTCGAGGACCGCGACGAACATCGTCGCGAACATGTTGGCGCCATCGTGCGTCCGCGCGATGTAGTCGTTTGTCGAGGCCAGCAGCGCCGGCAGCTGCCGGTCCAGCGGCGCGTCGCCCGCCAGCGCCCGCTCGGCGCCCGCGCGCAGCAGGCTGCGGAACAGCGCCATGAACAGCGCCGCGCCCACGCCCTTGTCGCAGACGTCGGCGACCACCAGCACGATGCGCCCGCCCTCCAGCTCGAACGCATCGTAGAAGTCGCCGCCCACCTGGCGCGCGGGCTCGAAGCAGGCGGCCAGCGACCAGCCTTCCGCGCCCGGCAGCGATGCCGGCAGGAAGCCGGCCTGGATGTCGCGGGCGATGTCGATCTCGCGCTGCAGCGCGCGCGCGTGCAGGCGCTCGCGGTCGCGCAGGCGCTTCTTCGCCAGGCTCGCGTCCACCCGCGCCCGCAGGATGTGCGGGTTGAATGGCTTGGGCAGGTGGTCGTCGGCGCCGAGCTCGATGCCGCGGATCACGCTGTCGTGGTCGTCCAGGGCCGAGATCAGGATCACCGGCAGGTGGCGGAAGGCTTCGCTGCCGCGCAGGTGGCCGAGCAACTCGTAGCCGTTCATGCCCGGCATCATGATGTCGAGCAGCACCAGGTCGAAGTCGTCCGGGCCGGCCTCCAGCCGCGCCAGCGCCTCGCGCCCGTGCGTCGCCAGTTCCACGGCGTGGCCCTGCCGCTGCAGGCGGCGCGCGAGCATGTCGCGGTTCATCGCGTTGTCGTCGACCACCAGCACGCGGCCGGTTTCGGCGCCCACGACGTTCATGGCGCGGCGCCCGCGGCCGCCATCAGCCGGCGCACGTAGGGCAGCTCGGCCTCCATCGCGCGCTCGCCCTGCGCGATGATGTGCGGGATCAGGTGGGTGTCGCCCAGCCGCACGGGCTGGCCGAAGGCCGGCATCAACGGCACGATCTCGGCGTGGTGGACCGCGCTGTAGAACGCGTAGGTCGAGCGCAGCATGTGGTTGATGGTGGTCGAGATGCACTGGCCGGCGACGCCGAGCATGGAATCCAGGCGCTCGGCCGGCGGCGTCTCGAAGCCCATGGCGAGGATGATGTCCGCGCCCTCGCGGATGGCGATGCTCACCGGCAGCGGGTCGGACATGCCGCCATCCACCAGCAGGCGGCCGTCGATCTGCTTGGGCCGCAGCAGCATCGGGATCGCGATGCTGGCCCGCACCGCGTCGCCGATCCGGCCCGATCGCAGCTCCACCGCCTCGCCGGTGCGCAGGTCGGTCGCGGCCAGGTGTAGCGGGATCCGCGTCTGCTCGAAGCAGGCGTCGCCGTAGAGGTCGCGCATGACCCGGGCCACGGCGCGGTCGTCCACCAGGCCGATGCGCTCGCTGAAGCCCAGGCGCCGGGGCAGCAGGCTGCGCAGCACCGAGCGCAGGTGCAGGCGCTTGAACAGGCCTTCCCACATGCGGTGCGTGTGCGCCTCTGCCACCAGCGCGTCCATGCCCATCGCCATCGCCGCGGTGTAGATGCTGCCGCCGCTGCAGCCGACCACGAGGTCCACGGCGATGCGCTCGCGCTGCAGCACCTTCCACATGCCCACGGCGGCGGCGCACTTCATGCCGCCGGAGCCGACCACGACGGCGAGCCGCGGCCTGCGCGGCGCGGCCTCCGTGCGCGGCCGCGGCAGCACCTCAGGCATGCAGCGGCACCAGCACGCGCGCCAGGTAGTCCAGTTGCGCCTCGGTCGCGCGCATGCCCTGCTCGATCACGTGCGGGAAACGGTCCGTGTCGAACAGGCGGATCGGGCCGTCGAACTCCGGCAGGATCGGGATGATCTCGGCATGGTGGGCGAGGTTGTGGAACGAGTAGTTCGCCCGCAGCAGGTTGTTGGTGTAGATGCTGTTGACCTGGAACGCGTAGCGCGTGGCCGAGCGGATCCGGCGGGGGTAGGGGCTCTCGAACCCCATCGCCAGGATCACGTCGGCGCCCTCGCGGATCGCCACGTCCACCGGCAGCGGGTCGGACAGGCAGCCGTCGAGCAGCCAGCGCCCGTCGATCTGCCAGGGCTTCCACACGTAGGGGATGGCGATGCTGGCGCGCACGGCGTCGCGCACGCTGCCGCGGTTGATGACGACCTTCTCGCCGTTGTCCAGCGCGGTGGCGACGATGTGCAGCGGGATCCTGGCGTCGGCGAAGGCCTTGCCGCCGAACGGCGTCTCCAGCGCCTCGAGCAGCGGGCCGTCGTGGACCATGCCGAGGTGGCCGTCGAACCCGAACAGCCGCGGCGCCATCGCGCCGAGCAGCGAGCGCCAGTCGCGCTTCAGCGTCACCTTCGGCGTCCACAGCTCGCGCGTCAGCCGCTCGCAGGTGTCCGGGTCGTAGCCCAGCGCCATCACCGCCGCGTAGATGCTGCCGCCGCTGCAGCCGACGACCATGTCGATGCCGATGCCCTCGCGCTCGAGCACCTTCCACATCCCGAGCGCCGCGGCGCACTGCACCGCGCCCGAGCCGATCACCAGCGCGACGCGCTTGCCGCGCACGGCTTCCGCCAGCACCGCGCTCATGCGTAGCTCTCGACGGCCTCGTCGACCTCGGCGAAGATCTTGAGGATGGTGACGAAGCCGCTGAGCTCGAGCACCTTGCGCACGTTTGGGTTGATCTGCGCCAGGCGCAGGTCGCCGCCGCGCCGGCGCGCCTCCTTGACCGTCGCCAGCAGTGCGCGCAGTCCGGCGCTGCTGGTGTACTCCACCGCGGCGAGGTCCACGACGAGCCGCGTGTGCCCGTCCTCGACGTGGGCCTGCAGGGTGGCCAGCAGCGTCTCGGCGGTCAGGCCGTCGACGCTGCCGGAGATGGCGACGATGGCGATGCCGTCGCGTGGCTGGATGCGGATGTCCATGGCGGTTCCCCTTCAGTCCGCCGGCGTCGTCGCCGGCAGTCGCTTGACCAACGTGTAGGTGTTGCCGCGCGGCTGGCGCGGCACGTGCAGCACTTCGTCCATCAGCTGGTGCACCAGGTGCCAGCCCAGGCCGCCGGGCTCGCGCTCGTCCAGCGTGGTGCCGGGCGCGGGCGGCGCCGGCGCGCAGGCGGGATCGAACACGGCGGCCTCGTCGCACAGCACCAGTCGCAGTTCGCCGGCGGCGCGACCGATCGCCACCGCGACCCAGCCGCCTTGTCCGCCGTAGCCGTGGGCGAGGATGTTGGTGAACACCTCCTCGGCCGCCAGGCGCACGGCGAAGGCCGTTTCGCCGTCGGCGCCGACGCAGGCCTGGTCCACCAGCGCGAGCACCGCGGCGAGGTCGCCGGGCGACGCCACCGCGAACGTGCGCGTCGCCGCGCGCGTGCCGGCGCTGGCGCCGGCCGCGTTCACGCCGGCGCCCCGTCGCGCACCAGCGCCTGGATCTTGCCGAGCAGCCGTGCGATGTCGACTGGCTTGGTGTCGAAGTCGTCGCAGCCCGCGGCCAGGCACTTGTCGCGGTCGGCGGCCATCGCGTGCGCGGTGAGTGCGATCACCGGGATGCCGCGCGTCAACGGATCGGCCTTGAGGCGGCGCGTGGCCTCCCAGCCGTCGATCACCGGCAGGCCCATGTCCATCAGCACCAGCGCGGGCGCCTCGGCGCGCGCCATCGCCACCGCTTCCTCGCCGTCCATCGCGTACACCAGCTCGTAGCCGCGGCGCAGCAGGCGGCGCGAGAGCATGTCGCGGTTCATCTCGTTGTCCTCGACCAGCAGGAGCTTCATGGCGCCACCCGTTCCAGCGCCGGCGCGTCGATCGCGTGCCGCACCTCGCGTTCCAGGTCGGCCTGGCTGCAGCTGCCCTTCTCGATCACCTTGCGCACCTGGCCGGACAGGCGTTCCTGCTCGGCGCGGCTGAGTTCCTTGGCGGTGAGCACCACCACCGGGATGCGCGCTTCCACGCCTTCGCGCAGCGCCTCGAGGAAGGCGAAGCCATCCATCCCGGGCATCATCAGGTCGAGCAGCACCAGCGCCGGCCGCGCGTCGCGCACGCGCGCCAGGCCCTCGCGGCCGTCGCCGGCCTCGACCACGGCCCAGCCCTGGCGCTCGAGCAGCCGCCGCAGCATGGAGCGGGTCGTCGCGTCGTCCTCGACCACCAGCACCGGCTGCGGCCCGGGCTGCTGCAAGCGCTGGTCGATCGCGCGCGCCAGGCCGTCGCGCGCTTCCGCGCCGGCGATGAACTCGCAGACCGGCGCCGACGCCGGGCC
>DASWQG010000100.1:0-4365 GCA_036403775.1 Luteimonas sp. | reverse complement strand
AGCAGCGCGGCGATGCGCAGGCCCTCGGCCGGCACCACGACGTCCTGCAACGGCAGCTGCGCGGTATCGCCCTCGCCGCGCACGGCGGCATTCCAGCCGGCGACGGCCTGCTCGGCCGCGGCCGCGCCGTGGAAGCGCGCTGCAAGCTCGCGCGCCAGGCGCAGCTTGACGTCGCGCGGGTTCAGCTGTCCCGCCGCGATGTCGCGCCGCAGCCGCGCCGCCTCGTCGATGCCGATCTCGAAGCTCAGCAGTTCGATCCAGCGCCACATCAGGTCGTCGCCGATCTTCATCGCCTTGGTGACGATGTCGATCGCAGGCTCGTCGATGCCGATGTAGTTGCCGAGCGACTTGGACATCTTCTGCACGCCGTCCAGGCCCTCCAGCAGCGGCATGGTCAGCACCACCTGCGGCTTCTGCCCGTAGTGCTCCTGCAGGCCCCGGCCCATCAGCAGGTTGAACTTCTGGTCGGTGCCGCCGAGCTCGACGTCGGCCCGCAGCGCCACCGAGTCGTAGCCCTGCACCAGCGGATACAGGAACTCGTGGATGGCGATCGACTGCTGCGCGGCGTAGCGCTTGGCGAAGTCGTCGCGCTCGAGCATCCGGGCGACGGTGTGCTGGCCGGCCAGCCGGATCATGTCGGCCGCGGTCATCGCCCCGAACCACTCGCTGTTGAAGCGGACCTCGGTGCGCTCGCGGTCCAGGACCTTGAACACCTGCGCCTCGTAGGTGCGGGCGTTGGCCAGCACGTCCTCGCGGGTGAGCGGCTTGCGGGTGGCGTTCTTGCCGGTCGGGTCGCCGATCATCCCGGTGAAGTCGCCGATCAGGAAGATCACCTGGTGGCCGAGGTCCTGGAACTGGCGCAGCTTGTTCAGCAGGACGGTGTGGCCCAGGTGCAGGTCCGGGGCGGTCGGGTCGAAGCCGGCCTTGACCCGCAGCGGCTTGCCGGCCTTCAGCCGGGCCTCCAGCTCCTCGCGCTTGAGCAGCTCGTCGGCCCCGCGGGCGAGCTGGGCCAGGGCGGCGGCGGTGTCGTCTGGGGTGGTCACGGGCGGTTCCGGCGGATGCGGCGGCGCAACAAATGCGTGACGCCGTTCTAGGTTACGGGTTAAAGGCTGGTTAATCGGGCACTCACGTCAAAAAACCTGCCCCATCAAGGGTTTGACGTGTGGATTTCGCGTGATTATGGTACCCGCCTTCAACGCGTCCATCACGTCGGGCGGGGGACTGATCTGATGAGCCAGAGCGCATGAGCACGCCCGAGAGCAGGAGCAGCCGCCGCGCGCGCCTGGAAAAGCTACGCGAAGCCGCGTTGCACCGGAAGGTGCCCGGCAGCCAGCTGCCCGCCTTCAATGGCCGCTGGAGCCGCCGCCAGTGGGCCCACGCCAGCCTGTTCGCGACCCTGGGCGCCTTGCTGGTCGCGATCGTGCCGGCCTTCTCCGCACCCAGCTTCGACCCGGCCCGTGCCGCGCTGAAGGCGCCGCGCACCACGCTTGCCCTGGCCTTGCCGGCGCTGCCGGTCTCGCGCCACCGGAACACCGTCGACACCTGGCAGCTGGTCACCGTCGAGAGCGGCCAGACCCTGGGCAGCCTGTTCGAGGAACTCGACCTGCCCACCAGCGCCATGCACCGGCTGCTGGAGGACAAGGACACCCGCGCCGCGCTGGCGCGCCTGCGCCCCGGCGACGTGATCGGCTTCGACATCACCGCCAACCAGCAGCTGCGCGGCCTGCGCTACGACCGCGACGAGACCCACCGCGTCGAGCTGACCCTGGCCGGCGACACGATCCACGAGCGCGTGATCGAGCGCCCCACCGAGATCCGCACCGTCGTGGTCAGCGGCGAGGTCGGCAAGTCGCTGTTCTGGTCGGCGCGCAAGCAGGGCCTGTCGGGCAAGGCGATCAACCAGCTGACCGACGAGATCTTCAAGTACGACATCGACTTCAGCTCCGACGTGGTCGCCAGCGACCGCTACAGCGTGGTCGTCGACCAGGTCTGGCGCGAGGGCGAGCTGATCCGCACCGGCGACATCCAGGCCGCCACCTTCACCGTGCGCGGCAAGCCGCACCTGGCGTTCCGCTTCGAGCACGACGGCAAGGCCGAGTACTTCGACCAGGACGGCCGCCCGCTGAAGAAGGCCTTCATCCGCATGCCGGTGCAGTACACCCGCATCAGCTCGCGCTTCAGCAGCGCCCGCAAGCACCCGGTGCTGGGCCGCACGCGCGCGCACAAGGGCGTCGACTTCGCCGCGCCGTCCGGTACCCCGATCATGGCCGCGGGCAACGCGCGCGTCGCCTTCGTCGGCTGGAAGGGCGGCTACGGCCGCACCGTGATCCTCGACCACGGCCGCGGCTACACCACGCTGTACGGCCACATGTCGCGCTTCGGCAAGGAGCGCGTGGGCCAGCGCATCGGCCAGGGCACGGTGATCGGCTACGTCGGCAGCAGCGGCCTGGCCACCGGCCCGCACCTGCACTACGAATTCCGCGTCAACGGCGCGCACCGCAACCCGCTGGCCGTGACCATGCCGCCGCCCGAGCCGCTGCGCGGCCAGGCGCTGGCCCAGTTCCGCGCGCAGACCAGCCAGGCGCTGGCGAAGATCCGCAAGGTCGAGGACGTGATCTTCGCCAGGGCGGAGACCGGCAAGGCCGACAAGAGAGCCTGACCCTCGTGGGGGCGGCGGTGGCCGCGCTCACAATGGCTATCCTTGGCCGCATGTCCAACCTCTACATCGGCCTGATCTCGGGCACGAGCGCCGACGGGATCGACGCGGCGCTGGTCGAGTGCGACGACGACGCGCCCGCGCATTGCCGGCTGCGCCTGGGCCGCACCTATCGCTGGGATCCCGCGCTGCGCGCGCGGCTGGTCGAGAGCGGCCAGGGCGGCGACTGCGCGTCGCTCGACGAACTGGGCACCCTCGATGTCCGCGTCGCGCGCGCGTTCGCCGACGCGGCCAACGCGCTGCTGGCCGAAGCCGCGGTGCCGGCCGCGCAGGTCCGCGCGATCGGCTCGCACGGGCAGACCGTGCGCCCTCGCCCGCGCGCCGAGGTCCCTTTCACCCTGCCACTGGGCGACGGCGCGACCATCGCCGAGCGCACCGGCATCACCACCGTGGACGGCCTGCGCCAGCGCGACGTCGCCGCCGGCGGCCAGGGCGCGCCGCTGCTCCCCGGCCTGCACGCCGCGCTGCTCGCACACGCGAGCGAATCGCGCGCGGTGCTCAACCTCGGCGGCATCGCCAACCTGACCCTGCTGCCCGCCGGCATCGGCGCCGCGCTCGGCTTCGACACCGGCCCGGCGAACGCGCTGATGGATGCGTGGTGCGAGCGCCACACCGGCGCGCACTACGACCACGACGGCGCCTGGGCGGCCAGCGGCGCGCTCGACGAGGCCTTGCTGCAGCGGCTCCTCTCGGAACCGTGGTTCGACCACCCGCCGCCCAAGAGCAGCGGCCGCGAGCAGTTCCACCTCGCATGGCTCGCGGCCCGGCTGCGCGGCGACGAAGCACCGGCGGACGTGCAGCGGACCCTGCTCGAACTCACCGCGGCCAGCGTCGCGAACGCGTTGCTGGCGCACCAGGCCACCACGCAACGGCTGCTGGTCTGCGGCGGCGGCGTGCACAACCCGCTGCTGCGGTCGCGCCTCGCCGCGCGGCTGCCTGGCGTGATCGTGGAATCGACGGCCGACCACGGCGTGGACCCGGACTTCATCGAGGCGATGGGCTTCGCCTGGCTCGCCCGAGAAACCCTCGCCGGCCGACCCGGCAACCTCCCCGCCGTCACCGGCGCCCTCGGCCCCCGCATCCTCGGCGCCATCCACCTGGCATAAGACGTTTTTTTGCCACGGATGAACACGGATCCACACGGATAGGGCTTTTCTAGATTTGCCCTGCCTTATTCGTGTCCATCCGTGTTCATCCGTGGCTAAAGCTCTTCAGTCGGCGGGCCGGCCTTGCCGATGGCGGCGAACGAGTCGGTGGGGATCTCCTCGAGGGCGGCGATCGCGGCCTTGAGGGCTTCGGCCTCCTCGTCGACGAGGTCGTTGGACGTCTCAGCCTCCAGCGCCATCAGGCCGCGCTCGAGGGCCTGCGCCATCGCCTCCTCCTCGGTCCAGCCGCGCTGCGCGGCCAGCCGCTCCAGGCGCTGCGCGAGCAGCAGGTCCAGGTCAGCCATGGTTGCCTCCCGGTGCGCGGTCGCCGACCCGTCGCCACAGCCACGCCAGCAGCAGCAGCGTGGGGACCACGGTGACCGCACTGATGGTGAAGAAGGTCGTGTACGAGGTCGCCTCGACGAAGTAGCCGGAGACACCGCCGGCGAACTTGCCCGGCAGGTTCGCCAGCGACACCAGCAACGCGAACTGCGTGGCGGTGAA
>DASWQG010000099.1:0-5817 GCA_036403775.1 Luteimonas sp. | reverse complement strand
CGCCCTGGTTGGGATTGCGCCCGATTCTCGCCAGCCAGCGCGCCGCCTGCAATGCCGGCGCCGACCACAGGGGCCCTGCTGCATGGATATCAGCTATTTCCTCAAGCTGATGGTCGAAAAGAACGCGTCGGACATGTTCCTGACCTCCGGCGCGCCGGTGTACATCAAGGTCGAGGGCAAGATGTACCCGCTCGGCAACGCCGGCCTGCCGCCGGGCATGGTCAAGAAGATCGCCTACTCGCTGATGGACGAGGGCCAGGTCCCGGCCTTCGAGCGCGACCTGGAAATGAACATGGCGATCGCCGCCCCGGACGGCAACCGCTTCCGCGTGAACGTGTTCAAGCAGCGCGGCGAGGTCGGCATGGTCGTGCGCGCGATCCGCAACACCATTCCCTCGATCGAGGAACTTCAGCTGCCGCAGGTGCTCAAGCAGATCATCATGGCGCCGCGCGGCCTGGTGCTGCTGGTCGGCTCCACGGGCTCGGGCAAGTCCACGACGCTGGCCTCGATGATCGACTACCGCAACAGCACCAGCGCGGGCCACATCCTCACCATCGAGGATCCGATCGAGTACCTGCACAGGCACAAGAAATCCATCGTCAACCAGCGCGAGGTCGGAATCGACACGCATGCCTTCCACAACGCGCTGAAGAACGCGATGCGCGAGGCGCCGGACGTCATCCTGATCGGCGAGATCCTGGATGCCACCACGATGGAGGCGGCGATCGCCTTCGCCGAGACCGGCCACCTGTGCCTGGCCACGCTGCACTCCAACAACGCCGACCAGACCATCGAGCGCATCCTCAACTTCTTCAACGAGTCCGCGCACAAGAACATCCTGATGAACCTGGCGCTGAACCTGAAGGCGGTGATCTCGCAGCGCCTGGTGGTCGGCACCGACGGCCGCCGCCTGCCCGCCGCCGAGGTGCTGATCAACACGCCGGTGATCCGCGACCTGCTGCGGCGCGGCCAGGTGCACGAGATCAAGCAGGCGATGGAGGAGTCGCTGGAGGCCGGCATGGAAAGCTTCGACCAGTGCCTCTACCGCCTCTACAAGGAGGGCCGGATCGCGATGGAGGACGCGCTGCGCGCGGCCGATTCGCGCGAGGGCCTGGCCCTCAAGTTCCGCCTGTCCGAAGGCGCCACCGGCGAGCACGATCCCTACGCGGACGTGTTCGCCTGACGGCTGCGCGGAGCCGCTGGCGATGTCCGAGAACCGGTACGCGCGGCAGTTGACGCCGGAGCAGATCGACCAGCAAGTGCACCGCGGTTTCGTGGGCGGCTTCTGGGAGGAGATCGGGCAGCTGCAGTTCGAGTGCCTCGTGCGCCACGGACTGGCGCCCGGGCACCGGTTGCTCGACGTGGGTTGCGGGTGCCTGCGCGGCGGCCTGCACTTCATCGACTACCTGGAGGCGGGTCATTATTGCGGCCTGGACATCAATGCGTCGCTGATCGACGCGGCGCGACGCGAACTCGAACAGGCGAACCTCGCCGCGAAGGCACCGGAACTGCTGGTCGACGATGCCTTCGACGTCGCCAGGTTCGGCCGGCAGTTCGATTACGCCATCGCGCTGTCGCTGTTCACCCACCTGCACAACAACCACATCGTACGCTGCCTGGTGCGGGTGGCCGGCGTGCTGGCGCCGGGCGGGAGCCTGTTCGCCACGTTCTTCGAATCGCCGCGCCCCGCCTGCCTCGAGCCGTTGCTCCACGAGCCCGGCGGAATCACCACCCACTACGACCGCGACCCGTTCCACCAGTCGTTCGAGGAAATCCGCGGGCTGGCGGCGCTCGCCGGGTTGCACGTGGAGGCGGTCGCTGGCTGGAACCACCCGCGCGCGCAGCGCATGTTCCGCTTCCACCACTGAGCGCCCCTTGGGCGGGGCCCGGGCGGTGTCAGGCCGCCGGCGCGTCCGGCTGCGCCTCGGGCCGCGCGGCCTGGAATTCGGGCAGCTCCAAACAGGCCTGCTCGATGCGGACGAGGGTCGGATAGGGCGTCAGGTCCAGGCCGAAGCGGCGGGCGTTGTAGACCTGCGGCACCAGGCAGCAGTCGGCCAGCGTCGGCACGTCGCCGTCGCAGTACGCGCCGGTGGACGGGTGGTCGTGCAGGAGCGCCTCGAAGGCGGCGAAGCCCTCGGCCATCCAGTGCCGCGCCCAGGTCTCGCGCTCGGCCTGCGGCACGCCCCACTCGTTCTCGAAGTACTGCAGCACCCGCAGGTTGTTCAGCGGGTGGATGTCGCACGCCACGACCTGCGCCAGCGCGCGGACGCGCTGGCGGTCGCGCGCGGTCGCCGGCAGCAGCGGGTGCTCCGGCCACATCTCGTCCAGGTATTCGAGGATGGACAGCGACTGCCGCAGCATGCGCTGCCCGTGCTGCAGCACCGGCACCAGCATCTGCGGGTTGGCCTCGCGGAATTCCGCCTTGCGCTGCTCGCCGCCGTCGCGCAGCAGGTGCACGGGCATGATGTCGTAGGGCAGGCCCTTGAGGTTCAGGCCGATCCGCACCCGGTAGGCCGCGCTCGAGCGCCAGTACGAGAACAGGCACAGTCGGTCCATCGCATCCCCCTCCCGGTTCCCAGCGTGGATCTTACGGCAGCGGCTGGCGCTCGATGCGCTGCTCGATGGCGCCGAACAGGCTGCGGCCGTCCCGGTCCAGCATCTCGATCCGCACCTGGTCGCCGAACGACAGGAACGGCGTGACCGGCTTGCCGGTGGCCAGCGCCTCGACCGTGCGCTTCTCGGCGAAGCAGGACGCGCCCAGGCTCGTGTCCTGGTTGGCGATGGTGCCCGAGCCGACGATCGTGCCCGCCGACAACGGCCGCGTCTTCGCCGCGTGCGCCACCAGCTGGGCGAAGTCGAACTGCATGTCCACGCCCGCCTCCGGCGCGCCGAACCATTCGCCGTTGACGTGGGTCAGCAGCGGCAGGTGCAGCTTGTTGCCGCGCCAGGCGTCGCCCAGTTCGTCGGGGGTGACGAATACCGGCGACAGGGCCGAGCGCGGCTTGGACTGCAGGAAGCCGAAGCCCTTGGCCAGTTCGCCGGGGATCAGGTTGCGCAGCGAGACGTCGTTGACCAGGCCGACCAGCTGGATGTGCGCGGCGGCCTGCTCCGGCGTCACCGCCATCGGCACGTCGTCGGTCACGACCACGATCTCGGCCTCCAGGTCGATGCCGTAGTCCTCGCTCACCACGCGTACCGGCTCGCGCGGGCCGAGGAAGCCGGCGCTGGTGGCCTGGTACATCAGCGGGTCGGTGTAGAAGCTCTGCGGCACCTCGGCGCCGCGGGCGCGGCGCACGCGCTCCACGTGCGGCAGGTAGGCGCTGCCGTCGACGAACTCATAGGCGCGCGGCAGCGGCGCCGCCAGCGCCTGCATCTCCAGCGCGAAGGCGCCGTCGGCGCTGCCCGCGTCGAGCGCCTCGGACAGCGCCGCCAGCCGCGGCGCGGCGTTGGACCAGTCCTCCAGCGCGCGCTGCAGCGTCGGCGCGATGCCGGTGGCGCGCACCGCCTGCGCCAGGTCGCGCGACACCACCACCAGGGTGCCGTCGCGCCCGCCTTCCTTGAGGCTTCCGAGTTTCATGGGGTTCCTCCGTGGGGAACCCGGGATTGTAGCCTGCGCTCAGTCGTCGCCCTGGAAGCCCCGGGCGCGATAGGTGAGCACCAGCGTGTCGCGATGGCCGGGCGCCGCGGGATCGGCCGGCTGGATCGGCGTGGACTCGTGGATCACGCGCGCGTCGTCGAGCAGCAGCAGCGACCACGGCCGGGCCAGGGTGAAGCGCAGCCCCGCGGCGCCGTTGGCCTCGAACACGCGGGTCTCGCCGCCCTTGACGTTGTCGCGCGCGACCAGGAACACCGCGACGAAATCCACGCCGTCGCGGTGCGCGCCCTCGGGCGTCGGCCGGCCGATGCCGTCGGCGGTGTCGATGCGGAACTGGTGGGCTTCGACGTGCCAGCGGGGGGTGTCGTGGAGTTGGGAGAAGAGGCGCGCCAGTGCGGCGATGACCTGCGCCAACGCAGGCCGCGAAGCGAACGAAGCTTCGAAGGGCTCGAACCAGCGGTGCATGCCGCCGTGCAGGGCGTTGTACTCGAGCGACTGCCAGTGCGCGCGCCGGGGCACCGGTGCGACGTCACCGCCGGCAACCACGTAGCAGGCATGCCGGCGATGGCGGTAGCGGCCGCCGTCGCGCAGGTAGTCGTCGGGGGGCAGCGCGTCCCAGGATGGCGCGAGGCCCTGCAGGGCGTCCAGGCTGGTGCCGCAAAGGTCGGCGACCGCCTCGGGGGCGAGCACGGCGTAACCGTGGCCGCGCAGCTGCGACAGCAGCGCCGACGGCGGCGTGTAGGGCGGCGGGAACGCGGGGTCCATGCGCCATTGTAGGAGCGCGGCCGGCGCCCAAAAAGGAAAACCCGCCACTGGGGCGGGTTTTCCCGGGATTGGCAGCCCCGGATGGATTCGAACCACCGAATGCCTGAGTCAGAGTCAGGTGCCTTACCGCTTGGCGACGGGGCTATGCAACCGATTGTAGCGCCGGAGCCACGCTCCGGCGACCAACACGATTAACGCTTCGAGAACTGGGTGGCGCGGCGGGCCTTGTGCAGGCCGACCTTCTTGCGCTCGACCTCGCGCGCGTCGCGGGTCATGAACCCGGCCTTGCGCAGGTCGGACTTGAGCGTCTCGTCGTACTCGACCAGGGCGCGGGCGATGCCCAGGCGCAGGGCGCCGGCCTGGCCGGTGGTGCCACCGCCCTCGACCGTGGCGACGACGTCGAACTTGCCGGTCGACTGGGTCAGCTCCAGCGGCTGGCGCACGATCATGCGCGCGGTCTCGCGGCCGAAGAACTCGTCGAGCGGACGGTCGTTGATGGTGATGGCGCCGCTGCCCTTGCGCAGGAACACGCGGGCAGTGGAGGACTTGCGGCGGCCGGTGCCGTAATTCTGCTGGGTTGCCATGTGGTTACCTTAGATCTCGAGCGGCTGCGGCTGCTGGGCGGCGTGCGGGTGCTCGGCACCCTTGTACACCTTGAGCTTGCGGTACATCGCGCGGCCGAGGGGGTTCTTCGGCAGCATGCCCTTCACCGCGATCTCGATCACGCGCTCGGGGTGGCGCTCCAGCGCCTGGGCCAGGCTTTCGGTCTTCAGGTTGCCGACGTAGCCGGTGAACCGGTGGTACATCTTGTCCTGCAGCTTGTTGCCGGTGACCGCGATCTTCTCCGCGTTGACCACGACGATGTAGTCGCCGGTGTCCACGTGCGGGGTAAAGACGGGCTTGTGCTTGCCGCGGAGGCGGCGCGCGATCTCGGAGGCGAGGCGGCCAAGGGTCTTGCCCTCGGCATCGACGAGGTACCAGTCCCGCTGGACGGTCTCGTTCTTGGCGCTGAAAGTCTTCATGGCGGGTCGGTTCGGTACCTTGTCGGGCGGGTTCGGGCGGCGGGCTGCCGGGCGAACTGCGCCACGCGTTGTGGAAGCAAAACGCAAGACGCGGAATGATAGCGGGCCACGGCGTCCGCCGCAACCGGCCCTATCCTGTCGAGATGAACGGCGTCGAGATGCAAGGCCAGGGCGCCCCGGACCCGCTGCTGGCGCTGGCCGACCGCTGCGTGCAGTGCGGCCTCTGCCTGCCGGCCTGCCCGACCTACCAGGTGGGCGCGATCGAGGCCGAATCGGCCCGCGGCCGGATCGCGCTCGCCAGGGCCCTGGTCCTGGGCACGGTCGCCGCCACCGAGGCCGGCGAGGACCACCTCGACCACTGCCTGGCCTGCCGCAACTGCGAAGCCGTGTGCCCGGCCGGCGTCGAGTACGGCGCCCTGCTGGACCTGGCGCGGG
>DASWQG010000098.1:0-4535 GCA_036403775.1 Luteimonas sp. | reverse complement strand
GAACAGCCGTTCGGCGAAGTCGGGCGGCAGCCGGATGCAGCCGTGCGACGCCGGGTAGCCGGGCAGGTGCCCAGCGTGCAGTGCGACCCCGTCCCAGGTCAGGCGCTGCATGAACGGCATCGGCGCGCTGTCGTACAGGTTCGAATAGTGCTCGCGCGCCTTTTGCAGGATGGTGTACACGCCGACCGGCGTCTCATGGCCCTTGCGGCCGGTGCTGACCGTGGAGGTGCCGATGCGTACGCCGTTGCGATAGACCCAGGCGCGTTGCGCCGGAAGGCTCACCACGACCAGCACCGGGCCGCTGGGCGCCATCTGCGGCGTCCAGGTGGATTCCCCGGCGCGCAGGGCATCCACGGGGACGTCGGCGGCCAGCGCGATGGCGCAGGCGGCCAGCAGGCTCCACGCCAGGCGCGACCAGAGGCTGGATGCCGTGGCCATGGCGGCGCGCTCAGCGCACCAGCGTGACCGGCACCTTGCTGCCGGCCAGGACTTTCAGGGCCACCGAGCCCAGCACGGCGCTCTTCATCGCGCCACGGCCGCGCGACCCCATGACCAGCAGGTCGCAGCGGGCCGGGCTGGCCGCCTTGATCAATGCGGGGCCGACCTCGCCGATCACGGGGCGCGCCTCGTAGGCGATCCCCGCCTTGTCCAGGATCTGGCGCGCCTCGCGGAGCGCGTACTCGGCGTTCTCGTCGTGGTAGCGCTGCACCGCGGCCTTGCCCAGCTTGCGCTCGACCCCGGGCATCATCGGCGCGTCCACGGTCAGCAGGGTGACCCGCGGCGGTTCGGCGAGGCCGGCGGCGAGCTTCACCACATGGCGGGCGGCGCGGGCGGAGACGGGGCTGCCGTCGACGGCGAGGATGATGCGCATGGTTCCATGCCTCCTGCAGGGGTGGGGTTATCATGGCCGGGCCGGCGCAAAACGGCATTGATCCGGATCAATGGGGGGAGCTGGTGGTCCCGGTCCGCGACCCGCGCAAGCACCCGCGCGTCCTCGTCGTCGACGACGACGGGGAAGTGGCTTCGCTGTTGCGCCGCTACCTCGAGGCCAACGGCTTCGAGGTCGCGATCGTCGATCGCGCGGCGAGCGCCCGCAGCGCGATCCGCGAGTCCGCGTTCGACGTGGTGCTCCTCGACGTCGGCCTCCCGGACGACAGCGGCCTGTCGCTGGTGACCGAGCTCCGCGCGAACTGGGGCGGCCCGGTGATCATCGTCAGCGGCCGGGGCGAGGCGGTGGAACGCATCGTCGGCCTGGAGCTGGGCGCCGACGATTTCGTGTCCAAGCCCTTCGACCTGCGCGAACTGCTGGCCCGGATCCGCTCGGTGCTGCGCCGCGCGGGCTTCGGCGCCGCGCAGGCGACCACGCTGGTCTTCGACGGGCTGTCGCTTGCGGTGGAGGTTCGCCGCCTCACCGGGCGCGATGGCGCGGAGATCCCGCTCACCAGTGGCGAATTCGCATTGTTGTCGGCGCTCCTGGACCGGCCGCAGCAGGTGCTCGGCCGCGACTTCCTGCTGGAAACCCTGCACGGGCGCACGTCCGGGCCGTTCGATCGCGCCATCGACGTGCAGGTCGGCCGCCTGCGGCGGAAGGTGGAGCGGGACCCCGCCGAACCCAGGCTGATCCGTTCGGTCCGTGGCGCCGGCTACCTCCTCGCCGCGACGGTGGAGCGCCGTTGATGCCCGGGATCATCGCGCCGCTGGACCTGCCGCTGTTCGAGCTGCTGCCCGACGCGCTGGTGATCGTCGACCGCGACGGGAAGATCGCGATGGCCAACGGCAATGCCCATGCGTTGTTCGGCTATTCGCCGGGCGAGCTCATCGGACGGGAGGTGGAGGCGCTCGTGCCCAGCGACGCGCGCGGGCGGCACCGCGCGCATCGCGACGCGTACATGGCGCGGCCGTCGACGCGGGCGATGGGTGGACAGAGCGTCGTGCTCAGCGGCCAGCGCAAGGACGGCCGCCAGTTCCCCGTCGACATCGCGCTGAGCCCGGTCGAGACGCCGCGCGGCCTCCACTTCATGGCCTCCATCCGCGACATTTCCGAAAGCCAGCGGGTGCGGCAGGCACTGGTCCGCGCGCGCTACGACGCGTTGCTGGCCGCCCTGTGGCCGCGGGCGCTGGGCTCCGGCAATGCGGGGGACTTCATCGCGCAGGTCCCGCGCCTGCTCGCGGGCGCCATTGGGGGAACGGCGGCCGGGATCGTCGACCTCTCCCCGGGCGACCCCAGGCTACGCGTCGCCTTCGGCGATGGCGCGGACGAGATCGCAGAATGGTTGTCCGCGACCCGCTGGGCGCTCGAACACGTGCTGGCCGGGAAGGTCCTCGTGGTCCCGTCGGCGCCCGGGGAATCGCCGGCGCCCGCGCCGGGCATGAAGCACGGGATCGCCCTGGTGCCGCTGCAGGACGAGGGCGCCACGACCGGCGTCCTGTTCGCGGCAGCGCCCGACGAGGGCCTCTTCGACCACGATGCGCTGCAGCTGATGCGTTCGCTGGCGCACCTCGCTTCCACCGTGCTGCAGCGCAAGCGCTACGAGGAGCAGCTGGCGCATGCGCAGCGGATCGAGGCACTGGGCCAGCTCACCGGTGGCGTCGCCCACGACTTCAACAATCTGCTCACCGTCGTTTCCGGCAGCCTGCAGTTGCTCGAGCGCGAATGCGCGGACCGGCCGGACGCCGTGGAGATCATCGGCAGCGCGCTGCGTTCGGTCGGTCGCGGCGCCGACCTGACGCACAAGCTCCTTGCCTTCGCCAGGCGCCAGCACCTGTCGCCCGACGTCATCGCACCGGGGGAGGTCCTCGCCGACCTGCAGCTGATGCTGGGCACGACGCTCGGCGAGGGCATCGACGTCGTGGCCAGGCGCCCCCCGGACCTGCCGTCGACCTACGCCGACGCATCGCAGCTGGACAACGCCTTGCTCAACCTGGCATTGAACGCGCGCGACGCCATGCCCGGCGGCGGCACGATCACGATCGAGGCGAGCGAACGCTGGCTCACGGCGGATCCGCGGCATCCGGCGCGCGTCCCGGGCCACTACGTCTGCTTCGCGGTGCGCGACACGGGGCACGGCATGGCACCGGACGTACTGGCGCGCGCCTTCGAGCCCTTTTTCACCACCAAGGGCCCCCGGCTGGGCAGCGGCCTCGGGCTGAGCATGGTGTATGGCTTCGTCCGCCAGAGCGGGGGGTTCGTCGAGATCCAGAGCCGGAAGGGCGCCGGCACCCTGGTCGAGATGTACCTGCCCGCGAGCACCGGGAAGGTTCCGCCGCGCGCGCCCGCCGCGCCGCCGCGGATCGCCGCCCCGGCCGGCGCCGCCACCATCCTGCTCGTGGAGGACGAGGACGACGTGCGCCAGGTCGCGAAGGCGTCGCTCGAGGCGCTGGGTTTCCAGGTGCTGGCCGCCGCCGATGCCGCCGCGGCACTGGCGCTGCTGGACGACGGGTGCGACGTCGCGTTGCTGTTCACCGACGTCATGCTGGGCGCGGGGATGAACGGGATCGAATTGGCGAAGGCGGCGCTGGCGACAGGCAGGCCCATGGGCGTGCTGCTGGCCTCCGGATACGACCCGGTGTCGACGACCCTGGCCGAAGGCACCGGGTTCGAGCTGCTCTGCAAGCCCTACCGGCTCGAGGGGCTCGCCGAGGCCATCCAGCGGCAGCTGCCCGCGCGCGGCGACCGCTAGGCCGCGAGCGCCACGCGTTCCTCCAGCGCCGCCGGATCGCGCAGGCGGATCTCGCGCCCGTCCACCTCGATCAGGCCCGCCGCCGCGAGCCTCGACAACGCGCGGGTCACGGTTTCCAGTTGCAGCGACAGGAAACTGCCCAGTTCCGCGCGGGTCATGCGCAGCCGCAGGTCGTAGCGGCTGAAGCCCAGCCCCTGCAGGCGGATGCCGAGATCGAGCAGGAAACGGATGACGCGCTGTTCGGCGCTGAGGCTGCCCAGGTCGAGCATCCACTGCCAGTCGCGGCGGATGGCGCAGGCCAGCATCCCGGCAAGGTGCGGCAGCGCCTCCGGGTGTTGCTGCAGCAAGGAGAACGGGATTTCGTGGACTTCGCCCACGTCCAGCGACACCGCGTCGCAGCTGTGCACCGGCAGTCCGATCGAGTCGCCTCCCAGCAGGTCGCCGGGCAGGTGGAAGCCGGTGATCCGCTCGCGCCCGTCGGCGCTCGCCACCGAGGTCTTGAAGATGCCGGCATGCACCAGGTAGAGCATGCCGCTGGGTTGTCCGCTGCGGAACAGCACCTGGCGGCCGCGCACCGGCTTGCGCCGCAATGCGATTCCTTCCAGCCCCCCGATCATCGCCATGGCCGCCGCCTCCCGCCTGGATGGGCCCAGCGTGCGGCGCCTCGGGGAGCGATGCATCTCCGCCGAGCAACGGTCTGTAACGTTGTGCAACAGGCACCGCCGGCGGGCGGACGCGGGCCGCGACCCGCGCCCGCGGGGGCCGGGTCACTGGATCGCGAGATGGCGGGTGGCGGCGCCGGTCTTCGTGGGCAACGTCAGGGTCAGGACGCCGCCGTCGTAATGCGCGCTCGCC
>DASWQG010000097.1:0-2909 GCA_036403775.1 Luteimonas sp. | reverse complement strand
CCGATCGCCTTGCTGCGCGTGTTGCGCAGGTTCTGCAGTTCCTGGGTGCGCACCTGGATGGCCTTGCGCTCGGCCTCCAGCGCCTCCAGCGCGGGGACGTCGAGGGCGAAGCCGCGCGTCTCGCGCAGGCGTTGCGCGGTGTCGGCGGCGTGGTTGCGGAGCAGGACGGGATCGAGCATCGGGGCCGTTCGATTGCGGGCGAATGACGGATTATCGCGCAGGTTCACGGCCGGTTGCCGGAAGGTTTCACAAGCTCGTGCCAGAATGGCCCGCAACGGAGCCGAGCCAGGAAGCCAACCCCTGATGTCCGCACCTTCGCCCAACGCGCGCGATCCCCGCCATCGTCCGGACTGGCTGCCCGGCCGCGGCGCCGTGGTCGCCGCCATCCTGGCCTTCGGGCTCGGCCTGGTCGCGTTCCTCGCGCTCTGGTGGGACCAGCGCAACGACCGCGATTTCTACCGGACCGAGCCCGGCCTGCCGCCGCCGCCCGGCCAGGTGTTCGAACCGCTGCCGACGCCGCTGCCGGCCGGCGAGCGCGGCTCGCTGGCGCGGGACGAGGAAGAGGAGGCCGAAACGCGTCTCCCGGAAGATCCTTTCGCCGAGGAAGCGGGCCGCCAGGCCCCGCCGCCGATGGAACCGGCACCGACGCGCCCCGCGGCGCCGGTCGCTTCGGGTCCGAGCACGCTGCCCCGCCCCATCCAGCAACCCGCGCCGCGCTACCCGCGCGACGCCTATCGCCGCGGCGAGTCGGGGACGGTGCTCCTGCGCGTGCACGTGGGCGCCGACGGCGAGCCGCGCGGCATCGACCTGGTCGCCAGCAGCGGTTCGCGCAGCCTGGATCGCGCGGCCGTGGACGCCGTCGAGCGCTGGCGCTTCGCGCCGGCGATGCGCGGGGAGACGCCGGTCGAAGGCAGCGTGCAGGTGCCGATCGAGTTCTCGCTGGGCCGCTGAGTCAGCGCAACCCGAATCCCACCAAGCGGGCCAGTGCGTCGAAGCCCGGAAACGACGTCGCCACGTTGGCCACGTCGCGGATCCGCACCTCGCCTTCCGCCACCTGCCCCGCGACCGCGAACGCCATCGCGACGCGGTGGTCGCCGCGGCTGTCCACCTCGCCCCCGCGCAGGCGGCCACCCTCGATGGCCAGGCCGTCGGGCGCCTCGTCCACGCGGATGCCCAGCGCGCGCAGGCCATCGGCCATCGCCGCGATGCGGTCGGATTCCTTGACCCGCAGCTCCGCCGCGCCACGGATCACCGTGCGCCCGCGCGCGCAGGCGGCGGCAATGCACAGGACCGGGAACTCGTCGATCATGTCGGCGACGCAGTCCAGCGGGACCTCGATGCCGCGCAGGGGCGCGTGGCGCACGCGGATGTCGCCGCTCGAGCCAGCCGCGAGCGGAAGCACTTCGCAATCCGCCCCCATCAACGCCAGCACCCGCAGCAACCCCGTCCGCCGCGGATCCATCCCCACCCCGCGCAATACCAGTTCCGACCCTGGCACCCGCGGCGCCGCGACGAGGAAGAACGCCGCCGAGGACACGTCCGCCGGTACCACCACGTCGGTGGCCCGCAGGCGCCCGCCGCCGCGTAGCGCGGCCACGCCGGGCGACGCCTCCACCGCATAGCCGAACGCCTGCAGCATCGCCTCGGTGTAGTCGCGCGTCGGCTGCGCTTCGCGCACCACCGTCTGGCCGCGCGCGTACAGCCCCGCCAGCAGCACCGCGGACTTCACCTGCGCGCTGGCGACCGGCGAGTCGAATTCGATGCCGTGCAAGGCCTGCCCGCCGTGGAGGCGCAAGGGCGCGTGCCCGTCGTCGCTGTCGATCACCGCGCCCATCCGCGACAACGGCCCGATCACCCGCCGCATCGGCCGTCGCGACAGCGAAGCATCGCCGACCAGCGTGCTGTCGAACGCCTGCCCGGCGAGCAGCCCGGCAAGCAGGCGCATCGCCGTCCCGGCATTGCCGCAGTCCAGCGGCGCCGCGGGCGCGCGCAGGCCGTCGATGCCAACGCCCTCCACGACGCGCACGCCCGGCGCCGGCGCCTCGATGCGCACGCCCAGCGCCGCGAAGATCGCCGCGGTCGCGCGCGTGTCCGCGCCTTCCAGGAATCCCTCGATCCGCGAGCTGCCGTCGGCGATTGCCGCCAGCATCACCGCGCGGTGCGAGATCGACTTGTCGCCGGGGACGGTGATGTCGCCGGACAGGGGCGAGACTGCCGGCGCGGTCGTCCAGCCGCTACCCATGTCGCCGCACGAAGTCGCCCATGAATCCCACCAGCGCCTCCACGCCCGCCTCCGGCATCGCGTTGTACAGCGAGGCGCGCATGCCGCCGAGCGCGCGGTGGCCCTTCAGGCCGATCAGCCGCGCCGCCGTCGCCTCCTCGAGGAAGGCCTTGTCCAGCGCCGTGTCGTGCAGGAAGAACGGCACGTTCATGCGCGAGCGCACGGCCGGATCCACCTCGTTGCGATAGAAGCCGCCGGAGCCGTCGATCGCCGCGTACAGCGCCGCGGCCTTGCGCGCGTTGCGCCGAGCGAACTCCGCGACGCCGCCCTCGGCCAGCATCCACTTCACCGTCAGGCCCAGCAGGTACCAGTTCCAGGTCGGCGGGGTGTTGAGCATCGACTCCTTCGCCAGGTGCGAGCGCAGGTCGAAGATGTCCGCGCGCGGCTGCCCTTCGCGCTGCAGCAGGTCGCGGCGCACGATCGCGAAGCTGATCCCCACCGGGCCCAGGTTCTTCTGCGCGCCGCCGTAGAGCACGCCGAAGCGGCGCACGTCCACCGGCTCGGATGCGATCGAGGAACTGAAGTCGGCGACCAGCGGCACCTCGCCCACGTCCGGCACCTCGCGGAACTCGACGCCGTGAATGGTCTCGTTGGCGGTGATGTGCACATACGCCGCATCGGGCGAAAG
>DASWQG010000096.1:0-4338 GCA_036403775.1 Luteimonas sp. | reverse complement strand
TCGGTGCCGGGGCGCACGATCACCATCACCCCGATGAAGCCCAGCACCACCGCGGTCCAGCGCCGGCGGCGCACGACTTCGCCCAGCCAGACCACGGCGAAGATGGTGACGAACAGTGGGGCCGAGTACGACAGCGAGATCGCCTGCGCCATCGGCAGGTTCCCGATCGCCCAGAAGCCGCACAGCATGGACGCCACGCCGATCGCGCAGCGCACCAGGTAGCGCGGCAGCTGCTGCGTGCGCAGCACCGCGCGTCCGCCCTGGCCCAGGAACGGCAACAGTGCCAGCAGCCCGAACAGGTTGCGGAAGAAGGCGATCTCCACCGTGGCGATGCCCGCGTCCGAGGCCAGCCGGATGACGATCGCCATCAGCCCGAAGAACGTGGTGCTGAGCAGCATCAGCCCCGCGGCCTTGAGGAACGGCGCGGGCGCCTCGGCGCGGGTCGTCGCCGGCTCGCTCACCAGTCGGCACCGATGATGCGCGGCTCCGGCTCCAGCGCCACCCCGAAGCGTTCCGCCACCGACGCGGCGACGCGCCGCGCCAGCGCGAGCAGTTGCGCGCCGGTGGCGTGTCCGTGGTTGACCAGCACCAGCGCATGGCTGGCGGCGATGCCGGCGTCGCCCTCGCGATGGCCTTTCCAGCCGCACTGGTCGATGAGCCAGGCGGCGGAGAGCTTGCGCAGGCCGTCGTCGGCGGTGCGGAACACGGGCAGGGCAGGGAAGCGGGCCAGCAGCGCCTCGGCCTGCGCCCGCGGCACGATCGGATTCTTGAAGAAGCTGCCGGCGTTGCCGACCACGGCCGGGTCGGGGAGCTTGCGCCGGCGGATGCGGCAGACGGCCTCGGCGACCTGCGAGGGGCGCGGTGCGCCCGGCACGCCCATCGCCGCGAGCTCCTCGCCGATGCCGGCGTACTCGAGGCGCGGTTGCGGCGTGCGCGGCAACGCGAATTCCACCGCGGTGACGATGTAGCGGTCCGGCGCATGCTTGAAGCGGCTGTCGCGGTAGGCGAACGCGCACTCGTCGGCGCTGAAGCGCAGCGTCCGGCCCGTGTCGCGCTCGAAGGCCTCGACCGCGTGGATGCGTTCGCGCACCTCGACGCCGTAGGCGCCGATGTTCTGGATCGGCGCCGCGCCCACGGTACCCGGGATCAGCGCCAGGTTCTCCAGCCCCGACAGCCCGTGCGCCAGCGTCCACAGCACCAGCGCGTGCCACTCGCCGCCCGCGTCGGCGCGGACGATCGCGTGGTCGCCGTCGTCGCCGATCAGCGCGACGTGGCTGGCGGTGAGCGCCAGGACCACGCCGGGGGGATCGGCCGCGAACAGGACGTTGCTGCCGCCGCCGAGCACCAGCACCGGGCCGTCGCGCAGCATGGCGTTGTCGGCGAACAGCGCCGGCAGGATCGCCGCATCCGACACCTCCACCAGCATCGGCGCCCGCGCGGCCACCCCGAAGGTGTTGCGCGCGTCGAGCCGCGCCCGCTCGGTGACCCGGTAGCCGGGGAAGCGGGCGCTGGCGTGGAGGGAGGCGTCACTCATCCGGCGGCAGCGTACCGCGGCTGGGGGCTTCCTTGCGTCGACGCATCGCGTCCACGCATTCGCCGACCAGTTCCGGGCCGCGGTAGACCAGCCCGGTGTACAGCTGCACCAGGTTGGCCCCGGCCGCCATCTTCTTCGCCGCGTCGGCGCCGCTGAGGATGCCGCCGACGCCGATCAGCGGGATCTGCTCGGGCAGGCGCGAACGCAGCATGCGCAGCACCGCCGTGGACTTCTCCATCAGCGGCGCGCCCGACAGCCCGCCGCTCTCGCGCGCCAGCGGGTCGTCCTGCACCGCCAGCCGCGAGACCGTGGTGTTGGTGGCGATCACGCCGTCCACCTGCAGGTCGCCGAGCACGCGGCCCGCGGCCTCGACGTCGTCGTCGGACAGGTCGGGGGCGATCTTCACCAGCATCGGCACGCGCTTGCCGTGCAGCGCGCCCAGCCGCTCCTGCGCGTCGCGCAGCGTGCCGACCAGGCGCCGCAGCGCCTGCTCCTCCTGCAACTCGCGCAGGCCGGCGGTGTTGGGGGAGGAGATGTTGACCGTGATGTAGTCGGCCAGCGGGTACACCCGCTCCAGGCAGTAGAGATAGTCGCCCTCGGCGAAGTCGTTGGTCGTGTCCTTGTTGCGGCCGATGTTGATGCCCAGCAGGCCGCCCTTGCGCTGCGCGCGGGAGACGTTGCGCACCAGCGCGTCCACGCCTTCGTTGTTGAAGCCCAGCCGGTTGATCAGCGCGCGGTGCTTCGGCAACCGGAACATGCGCGGCTTCGGGTTGCCCGGCTGCGGGCGCGGGGTCACCGTGCCGACCTCGACGAAGCCGAAGCCCAGCGCCATCAGCGCGTCGATGTGCGCGCCGTTCTTGTCCAGACCCGCGGCCAGGCCGACCGGGTTCGGGAAGGTGAGCCCCAGCAGCTTGGTCGGCAACGGCGCCGGCGGCTTCGCCAGCAGCGTGTCCAGGCCCAGCGCATGCAGCCGGTCGAGTGCGCGCAGGGTCGTCCCGTGCGCGCGCTCGGCGTCCATGCGGAACAACAGCGGCCGCAGCATCGAATACCTCAGGCGCGCTCCGTCACCACCGTGGGTCGTCCACCAGGTCCCCCGCGCCGGGCGTCAGAGGTCGAACTTGATGCCCTGCGCCAGCGGCAGCGAATCGGAGTAGTTGATCGTGTTGGTCTGCCGGCGCATGTACGCCTTCCACGCGTCCGAGCCCGACTCGCGGCCGCCCCCGGTCTCCTTCTCGCCGCCGAAGGCGCCGCCGATCTCGGCGCCCGAGGTGCCGATGTTGACGTTGGCGATGCCGCAGTCCGAGCCCGCCGCCGACAGGAACTTTTCCGCGGCCTTCAGGTTGTTGGTGAAGATCGAGGACGACAGGCCCTGCGGCACGTCGTTCTGCAGGTGGATCGCCTCGTCGAGGTCGCGGTACTTCATCACGTACAGGATCGGCGCGAAGGTCTCGGTCTGGACCACGTCGGCATCATTGGACAGGCCGGTGACGATCGCCGGCAGCACGAAGTTGCCGGGGCGGTCGATCGCGGCGCCGCCGGTGGCGATGATGCCGCCCGCGGCCTTCGCCTGCGCGATCGCGTCCAGGTAGGCCTGCACCGCGTCCTGGCTGTTGAGCGGGCCCATCAGGTTCTTCGGGTCGGTCGGGTCGCCGATCTTCTGCTCGACCTGCTTGTACGCGGCGACCAGCTTCGCCAGCACGTCGTCGAAGATCGATTCGTGCACGAACAGCCGCCGGGTGGTGGTGCAGCGCTGGCCGGCCGTGCCGACCGCGCCGAACACGATGCCCGGGATCGCCAGCTTCAGGTCCGCGGTCTCGTCGAGGATGATCGCGTTGTTGCCGCCCAGCTCCAGCAGCGAGCGGCCCATGCGCCGGGCGACGCGCTCGCCGACCATGCGGCCGACCCTGGTCGAACCGGTGAAGGAGATCAGCGGGATGCGCTTGTCGTCGACGAACTCCGAGGCGAGGTCGCTGCCGGCGTCGTTGAACAGGTAGAACAGGTCCGGGAAACCGCCCTCGCGCAGCGCCTCGTTGCAGATGCGCATCGAGGCGATCGCCGACAGCGGCGTCTTCGGCGAGGGCTTCCAGATGCAGACGTCGCCGCAGACCGCGGCGATGAACGCGTTCCAGGACCACACCGCGACCGGGAAGTTGAAGGCCGAGATGATCCCGACCAGTCCGATCGGGTGCCACTGCTCGTACATGCGGTGGCCGGGGCGCTCGGAATGCATGGTCAGGCCGTACAGCTGGCGCGAGAGGCCGACGGCGAAGTCGCCGATGTCGATCATCTCCTGCACCTCGCCGTCGCCTTCCGGCTTCGACTTGCCCATTTCCAGCGCGACCAGCGAGCCCAGCGCGTCCTTGTGGCGACGCAGGGCGTCGGCGCACAGGCGGATGGCCTCGCCGCGGCGCGGCGCCGGGGTGGTGCGCCAGGCCTTGTAGACCGCCTGCGCGCGGGTGACGATGGTCTCGTAGTCCTCGCGCGAGGTCGCCTGCACCTTCGCCAGCACGCTGCCGTCGGTGGGGTTCACCGGCTCCAGCACGCCCGCCCCGGTGGCCTTCGACCACTCGCCATGGCCCAGGTAGGTCCCGGACTCGTTGTCGGTGAGTCCAAGCGCGGTCAAAACGGGGTGGGTCATTGCATCGCTCCGGTGAGATTCCTTGGCGCCCCCGGCGCGATTCGAACGCACGACCTTCCCCTTAGGAGGGGGACGCTCTATCCAGCTGAGCTACGGGGGCATGACCCCTGATTTTCGCATACCCCGTCAGCCATCGTCCCGCGACTGGCCCACGACGACGCTGGTC
>DASWQG010000095.1:0-2414 GCA_036403775.1 Luteimonas sp. | reverse complement strand
CGCGGCGCCGGAGAGCGTGCCCAGCAACAAGGTCAGCGCCAGCGCCAGGATCGCGAACGCCACCAGCACTTCCACCAAGGTGTATCCACGCTGCGCCGATTCCCCGCGCGGGAGCCGCGCAAGCCACGACATCGACCGCCTGCGGGCCTTCATCGTCCGCGCTCCGCCACCGGCGCCGCCCGCACTTCCCCGGTCAGCCACGCGACGTCCACGTCCCACGCCACGTCGTCCAGCGCCAGCCGCACGCGGCCGCCGGTGGACGCGCCATCGGCAAAGAACACGATCGCGCCCTCGCCTGCCGCGGGTTGGACTTCGCGCGCGGCGACCACGCTGATCCCGAGCTGGCGCGGCAACTCGCCCGAGCGCGACTTCGGCGCGGTCCAGCGGTGCGCCGCGGGATCCAGCGTGAAGCACTGCGGCTCGCCGGTGGCGATCGCCTGCGCGCGGGTGAAGCGCAATTGCGCCGCGACTTCCTTCGCCGCCGAGCGCAGGCGCATGCCGTCGAAGCCACCGGTCATCGCCGCGGCCGCGAGCAGGCTGGCGAGCGCGACCAGCGCGAGCACGAGGACCATCTCGAGCAACGAAAAGCCCCGCGCCCCGCTCGCCGAGCCGTGCCGCATGGCGCTATTCGAACTTGATGTCCGCGTCCACGCTCTCGCCGCCGGGCTGGCCGTCCTTGCCCAGGCTCACCAGGTCGAAGGCGCGGCCTTCGCCGGGCACGCGGTACACGTAGTCGTGGTTCCAGGGATCCTTCAGTTCCGCCGGCTTCGCGTACGGCCCGAGCCAGCCGACGGCGTTGGCGCTGTTGCCGACCAGCGCGTCGAGGCTGGGCGGCAGTCCGCCGGTGTCCATCTCGTACTGGTCGACCTTGGCCGCGAGCGTCTGCACTTGCGCGCGCGCGAGGTTGACCTTGGCGCGGTCGCCGCCACCGAGGATCCGGCTCGCCGCGAACGCGACGATGCCGCCGATGAGCACCACCACGAGGATGATCTCGATCAGCGAGAACCCCCGCTGCGAAGCCGGTCCGATCGCGCGGGCGGCGCCCGCCGCACGCCCCTGCCTGTTCATGGTCAATTGCGTCTCCTTCACCCAATCACGTTCGTCAAATCGTAGATCGGCGTCAGCACCGCCAGGATCACCACGCCGACGATGCCCGCCATCAGCATGGTCACCACCGGCACCAGCGCCGCCAGCATCCGGTCCAGCGCGAGCGAGGTCTCCTGCTCGAAGGTGTCGGCCGTCTTGAGCAGCATCGTGTCCAGCGCGCCGGATTCCTCGCCGACCTGGATCATCTGCAGCGCGAGCCGCGGGAAGCGCTTGCCCTTGCCGAGCGATCCGGACAGGCCGGCGCCGTTGCGCACCAGTTCCGACGCCGCGTCCACGTCGGCCACCAGCGCCCGGTTGCCGAGCACGTTGCGGGCGATGCCCAGCGCGGTGAGCAGGGGCACGCCGTTGCGCAGCAGCGTGCCGAGCGTGCGCGCCAGCCGCGCGGTCTCCAGCTTGGCCACCAGCGGCCCGGCGAAGCGCCTGCGCAGCAGCCATTCGTCGAACGCCGCGCGGAACGCCGCGTCGCGCAGCTTGCGGTCGAACCACCACAGCGCCAGCGCCGGCACCACGAGCAGCAGGATCCACCAGTCGCGCACGAACATGCCGATGCCCAGCACCAGGCCCGAGAACCACGGCAGCGGCGCGTCGAGGCTGTCGTACATCGCCGCGAACTGCGGCACCACGAAGCCGAGCAGGAACAGCAGGCTCAGCGACACCATCACCAGCAGGATCGCCGGATAGATCATCGCGTTGAGCACGCGGCCCTTCATCGCGCGGCTGCGCTCCAGGTATTCGGCCAGGCGCGACAGCGTCTCGTGCAGGCTGCCGCCGGCCTCGCCGGCACGGACCATGTTCACGTACAGCTTGCCGAAGGCGCCGTGCTGGCGATCGAGCGCGGTGGACAGCGGGCTGCCGCCGCGCACCGCGTCGCGGATGTCGGCGATGGCGCGCTTCGCGGCCTCGTCCTCGGGCAGCTCCAGCAGGATGGTGAGCGCCCGGTCCAGCGGCTGGCCCGCGCCGACCAGCGTCGCCAGTTGCTGGGTGAACTGCACCAGCCGCTGGCCGGCGAAGGGTTTCGGCTTGAACAGCGACCGCCACGCGCCACCGCCGCCGCCCTCGCTGGCCAGCCGCGCCTCCATCGGCAGGTGGCCCTGTTCCTGCAGGCGCTGCGCGACCTCGCGGTCGCTGGCCGCCTCCATCTGCCCGTCGAGCACCTCGCCGCGCGCGTTCAGCGCCTTGTAGCGGAAGAGGGGCATCAGGCCTCCTCGGTCACGCGCAACACCTCTTCGAGCGTGGTCTGCCCGGCGAGCGCCTTGGCGACGCCGTCCTCGTACATCGTGCGCATCCCGGCCTGGCGCGCGAGCTGT
>DASWQG010000094.1:0-3184 GCA_036403775.1 Luteimonas sp. | reverse complement strand
GGATGCGTGCCCAGCGCCAGCATGCGACGGCCCAGCGCGGTCGGCGCATCGCCTTCCAGCGCGCCGAGCTGGCGCAGCAGGTCGCGCGCGGCGGCCAGCGCGCCGGGCGGTGGCGGATCCGGGAAGCGCAGTGCAACGCTGCCCCACGCGGCCAGTTCCAGCGCGAGCCCCGCGAGGTCCACCTGCGCGATTTCCGGCCGCCGCTGCGGCTCCAGCCGCTGCGACTGCGGCCACAGCCGGTACGCCCAGCCCGCGGCGACGCGCCCGGCACGACCGGCGCGCTGGTCGGCGGACGCCTGCGCGATCGGCACCACGTCGAGCCGCGAGAAGCCCGAGTTCGGATCGAAGCGCGGTTCGCGCGCCAGCCCGCTGTCCACCACCACGCGCACGCCGGGCAGGGTCACGCTGGATTCGGCGACGTTGGTCGCCAGCACCACGCGGCGGCGGCCGTCCGCGGCCGCCTGCAGCACCCGCGCCTGCTGCTCGATCGGCAACTCGCCGTGCAGTTCCAGGACTTCGACGTCGCCCATCGGCGTTGCCTGCAAGGCCGCGCGCAGGCGCGCGATCTCGCGCCGCCCGGGCAGGAACACGAGGACGTCGCCCGGGTGCGCGGCCAGCGCCATCTCCACCGCGCGCCGCGCCTGGGGCTCCAGCGCTTCGTCGCGCCGCGCGGGGAAGTGCGCCACCTCGACCGGGAAGCTGCGCCCGGCGCTGGACAGGCGCGGCGCCTCGAGGAAGCGCGCCAGCCGCTCGCCGTCCAGGGTCGCCGACATCACCACGATGCGCAGGTCCTCGCGCAGGCCGGCCTGCACGTCCAGCGCGAGCGCGAGGCCGAGGTCGCCGGCGAGGTGACGCTCGTGGAACTCGTCGAACAGCAGCGCGCCCACGGCATCGGGCCGGCCTTCGCCCAACGTGGGGTCGTCCTGCAGCATCCGGGTGAGGATGCCTTCGGTGACGACCTCGATCCGGGTGCGCGCCGACACGCGCTGCTCGAAGCGGATCCGGTAGCCGACGGTGTCGCCGACCTCCTCGCCCAACTGCCGTGCCATGAACCCCGCGGCCGCGCGCGCGGCCACGCGCCGCGGCTCCAGCATCACCAGCTTGCGCCCGCCCAGCCAGGGCGCGTCCAGCAGGGCCAGTGGCACCTGCGTGGTCTTGCCCGCGCCCGGCGGCGCTTCCAGCACCAGCCGCGTCGACTCGGCCAGGCGACTCCGGAGTTCCGGCAACAGCGGCGCGATGGGGAAGGCGGGCGATTCCACGACTCAAGGATAATGGGGCCATGGAACTCATCGACATCGGCGCCAACCTCGGCCACGACAGCTTCGACCACGACCGCGACGCGGTGCTGCAGCGCGCGCGCGAGGCCGGCGTCGCGCAACTGGTCGTGACCGGCGCCTCGCGCGAGGGCTCGCCCAAGGCGCTGGCGCTGGCCCAGGCGCATCCCGGCGTGCTGTTCGCCACCGCCGGCGTGCATCCCCACCACGCCACCGAGTACACCGCCGAGTGCGACGCCGAGCTGCGCGCGCTGCACCGGCATCCGGAGGTGGTCGCCGTCGGCGAATGCGGGCTCGACTACTTCCGCGACTTCTCGCCGCGTCCGGCGCAGCGCAAGGCCTTCGAGCGCCAGCTGGAGATCGCGGCGGAGGTGACCGTGGACGGCCGCCGCAAGCCGCTGTTCCTGCACCAGCGCGACGCGCACGCCGACTTCATGGCGGTGATGCGCCAGTTCGAGGGCCGCATCGGCCCGGCGGTGGTGCACTGCTTCACCGGCAGCCGCGAGGAGCTGTTCGACTACCTCGACCAGGACTGGCATGTCGGCATCACCGGCTGGCTGTGCGACGAGCGCCGCGGCCAGCACCTGCGCGAACTGGTCCGGCACATCCCCGCGCAGCGGCTGATGATCGAGACCGACGCGCCCTACCTGCTGCCGCGCACCGTGCGCCCGCAACCCTCGCACCGCAGGAACGAGCCGATGTACCTGGCGCACATCGTCGAGGAACTCGCGCGCGACCGCAGCGAGCCGGTCGAGGCGACCGCGGCGGCGACCACTGCCACCGCGCGCGCCTTCTTCCACCTTCCGTAACGCCCTAGGTCGCGACGTCCGCGCACCCGCGCAGTGCGTCGCCGCCTTCCACCACGACTTCCGCGCGCCAGGCGTGCTCGCCCTCGCGGTTGGCGCAGGTTTCGCGCACCAGGGTCACGGTGATCGAGCGGTCGGCCTGGCCCGCCTCGCCGTACAGCGTGCCGGCGAGCACGTGCGTGCGCGGGGCCGCGTTGGCGCGCCGCGGGTCGTAGAGCAGGGTCGCGTTCTGTTCGGGGCCGCCGTTGTACTGCAGGCGGGCCGACAGGCGCAGGCCCTCGGTGCCCTCGGCCTGCAGGCGCCAGCCCTCGCCGAGCGCGCGGAACGCCGGCACCGGGCTGACCTCGCCGACCTGGCCGGCGCCGATCTTCGCGCTGGCGCCGGGCGTCGGCGAAGGCGCGGGCGCGGCGGGGGCCGGGCCGCGGTCGTCGCCCGGGGTGCAGCCGACGCCCAAGAGCGGCGCCACGGCGAGGACGAAGGCGATGGCGCGCATGGCCGGCTCCTCCTGGCGGGACGGCCCCGTTATACCCCTCAGCTGCGCAGGCCGGTGCCGCGCCGCAGCAGCCACAGCGAGAGCGCGGCCAGCACCACGGTGAACGCCAGCATCAGCGCGTAGGCCACGCCCAGCGACACGTCGCTGCTGCCCAGCAGGCCGTAGCGGAAGGCGTTGACCATGTAGAAGATCGGGTTGGCGTGGGTCATCGCCTCGGCCCAGCCCGGCAGCAGCTTCACCGAATAGAACACGCCGCCCAGGTAGGTCAGCGGGGTCAGGATGAACACCGGAACGATGGCGACGTCGTCGAACTTCTTGGCGAACACGGCGTTGATGAAGCCGGCCAGCGAGAAGATCGTCGCGCCCAGCAGCACGGTGCTGATGGTCACCAGCGGGTGCGGGACGCGCACGGTGGTGAACAGCATCGCGATCGCCAGCACGATCACGCCGACCATCAGCCCGCGCAGCACCGCGCCGGCGACGTAGCCGCCGAGGATCACCCAGTCCGGCATCGGGCTCACCAGCAGCTCCTCGACATGGCGCCCGAACTTGGCGCCGAAGAAGCTGGAGGAGATGTTGCCGTAGCTGTTCTGGATCACGCTCATCATCAC
>DASWQG010000093.1:0-6348 GCA_036403775.1 Luteimonas sp. | reverse complement strand
GCTTGCCCAGGTGGCGGAATTGGTAGACGCACTACCTTGAGGTGGTAGCGGCTTCGGTCGTGGGGGTTCGAGTCCCCCCTTGGGCACCACACACAAGTCGTACATCCCTGTGCGGAGCCCGGCCATCCATGGCCGGACTCTCCACGGGTCAAGCAAGAAGAGGGCCGAAGTGCTCAGCGAATACCTGCCGACGCTCCTGTTCCTGATCGTGGCCACGGGGATCGGCGTCGCCCTCATCCTCGTCGGCAACCTCCTCGGGCCCAAGCGGCCGTCCGCCGAGAAGCTTTCGCCGTACGAGTGCGGCTTCCCGGCCTTCGACGATGCGCGCATGCAGTTCGACGTGCGCTACTACCTCGTCGCGATCCTGTTCATCGTCTTCGACCTGGAAATCGCCTTCGTCTTCCCCTGGGCGCTCGTGTTCCGCGAACTGGGCGTGTTCGGGCTGGTGGAGATGGGCGTGTTCCTGTCGCTGCTCGTGATCGGCTTCGTCTACGTCTGGAAGAAGGGAGCCCTGGAATGGGAGTGATCCAACGGCTCGAGTCGATGGCGAACAACCCGCTGCCCGAGGGCCGGGTCGACGACATCCTGCGCCCGGAAGGCGAGAACCCGCTGCTCGAGCGCGGCTTCGTCACCACCAGCATGGACGCGCTGTGGAACTGGGCGCGCACCGGCTCGATGTGGCCGATGACCTTCGGCCTGGCGTGCTGCGCGGTGGAAATGATGCACGCCGGCGCCTCGCGCCTGGACCTGGACCGCTTCGGCGTCGTGTTCCGCCCGTCGCCGCGCCAGTCCGACGTGATGATCGTGGCCGGCACCCTGGTCAACAAGATGGCCCCGGCGCTGCGCAAGGTCTACGACCAGATGCCCGACCCGAAGTGGGTCATCTCGATGGGCAGCTGCGCCAACGGCGGCGGCTACTACCACTATTCCTATTCGGTGGTGCGCGGCTGCGACCGCATCGTCCCGGTGGACGTGTACGTGCCCGGCTGCCCGCCGACCGCCGAGGCGCTCGTGTACGGAATCCTGCAGCTGCAGAAGAAGATCCGCCGCGCCAGCGTGTGGGGCGACGACGCCGTCGGCCCCGGCCCGGCGCGGGCGGGAGTGCCGCGCTGATGGAGACGCCATCCGTGTTCGCGGCCCGCCTGCGCGCGAAGTTCGGCGAGGCCAACGTCTCCGTCGCCCAGCCGCGCGGCGAGATCGGCCTGGAGCTGGACGCCGCCGGCTGGCATGACGGCTGCCGCGCGCTGCGCGACGAGTTCGGCTTCGAGCAGATGATCGACCTCTGCGGCCTGGACATGCTCGGCTACGGCGCCGACGAGTGGGACACCGACGTCTCCTCCGAAGGCTTCAGCCGCGGCGTCGAGGGGCGCGGCCCCGGCCGCTTCCGCCACGGCGAGCAGCCCAGCGCGCAGTTCGCGCAGCCGCAGGGCGAGGCGCCGATCGAGCCGCCGGCGCGCCGTTTCGCGGTGGTCGTGCAGCTGCTGTCGCTCCAGCACAACCAGCGCGTGCGCGTGCGCGCTTTCGCCGAGGACGACGCGCTGCCGGCGATCGCCTCGATCACCAACCTGTGGCCGGTGGCCAACTGGTTCGAGCGCGAGGCCTTCGACCTGTTCGGCATCGCCTTCACCGGCCACCCCGACCTGCGCCGGATCCTCACCGACTACGGCTTCGTCGGCCATCCGTTCCGCAAGGACTTCCCGCTGATCGGCAACGTCGAGGTCCGCTACGACCCCGAGCGCAAGCGCGTCGTGTACGAGCCGGTCACCTCGGTCGAGCCGCGCGTCAACGTGCCGCGCGTGATCCGCGACGACGCGCGCTACGCCACCTCCTTCGGCGAGGCGCGCGACCTGCGCGTGGACAGCGGCATCGGCCCGGCCGACGTCGGCAGGCCCACCACCGGGCCGACGCCGAACCCGGCGCCGGTGCGCGGGGAGGGCGCGCGATGACCCAGGAAATCCGCAACTACACGATGAACTTCGGCCCGCAGCATCCCGCCGCGCACGGCGTGCTGCGACTGATCCTGGAAATGGACGGCGAGGTCGTGCAGCGCGCCGACCCGCACGTGGGCCTGCTGCATCGCGGCACCGAGAAGCTGGCCGAGTCGAAGCCGTTCAACCAGTCCATCGGCTACATGGACCGGCTCGACTACGTGTCCATGATGTGCAACGAGCACGCGTACGTGCAGGCGATCGAGACCCTGATGGGAATCGAGGCGCCGGAACGCGCGCTGTGGATCCGCACCCTGTTCGACGAGGTGACCCGGATCCTGAACCACCTGATGTGGGTCGGTTCCAACGGCCTGGACCTCGGCGCGATGGCGGTGATGCTGTACGCGTTCCGCGAGCGCGAGGAGCTGATGGACGTGTACGAGGCGGTGTCGGGCGCGCGCATGCACGCGACCTACTACCGCCCGGGCGGCGTCTACCGCGACCTGCCCGAGCGCATGCCGCAGTACCGCGAATCGCCGTGGAAGAAGGGCGGCAAGCTCGAGCGCTTCAACGAGTGGCGCGAAGGCTCGATGCTCGACTACCTCGAGGCCTTCGCCACCGACTTCCCGCGCCGCGTCGACGAGTACGAGACCCTGCTCACCGACAATCGCATCTGGAAGCAGCGCACGGTCGGCATCGGCGTGATCGATCCCGACAAGGCCAAGGCCTGGGGCATGACCGGCCCGATGCTGCGCGGCTCCGGCGTGGCCTGGGACCTGCGCAAGACCCAGCCCTACGCGAAGTACGCGGAAGTCGACTTCGACATCCCGGTCGGCACCCACGGCGACTGCTACGACCGCTACCTGGTGCGCATCGCCGAAATGCGCCAGTCGGCGCGGATCATCCTGCAGTGCGTCGCCTGGCTGAAGGCCAACCCGGGCCCGGTGATGCTGGACAACTTCAAGGTCGCGCCTCCCTCCCGCGAGGAGATGAAGGACGACATGGAAGCGCTGATCCACCACTTCAAGCTGTTCTCCGAGGGCTACTGCGTGCCCGCCGGCGAGACCTACCGCGCGGTCGAGGCGCCCAAGGGCGAGTTCGGCTGCTACCTGGTCTCCGACGGCGCCAACAAGCCGTTCCGCGTGCACCTGCGCGCCCCGGGCTTCGCCCACCTGTCGTCCATGGATGCGGTCGTCCGCGGCCACATGCTGGCCGACGTCGTCGCGATGATCGGCACCTACGACATCGTGTTCGGGGAGATCGACCGATGAGAGCCACCGGCAACTTCGAGGCCTGCCGCAACGTCGACCCGATGGTCGCGCTGAGCGACGCCACGCGCGCGCACATCGACCACTGGGTCGCCAAGTTCCCGCCCGAGCGCAAGCGCTCGGCGGTGCTGCAGGGCCTGCACGCCGCGCAGGAGCAGAACGGCGGCTGGCTGAGCGACGAACTGATCGCGGCGGTGGCGAAGTACCTCGGCCTGCCGCCGGTGTGGGCCTACGAGGTGGCGACCTTCTACTCGATGTTCGAGACCGGCCAGGTCGGCCGCAACAACGTCGCCTTCTGCACCAACATCAGCTGCTGGCTCAACGGCGCGCAGGAACTGGTCGAGCACGCGGAGCGCAAGCTCGGCTGCAAGCTCGGCGAGTCCACCGCCGACGGCCGGGTCTACCTCAAGCGCGAGGAAGAGTGCCTGGCCGCCTGCTGCGGCGCGCCGGTGGTGGTGGTCAACGGGCATTACCACGAGAAGCTCGACGCCGCGAAGGTGGACGAGCTGCTCGACGGGCTGAAGTGAGGCAGGACGAGATGGCACAGGGCCACGACTATTCGCAGCCGACCGGTCCGGTCGGCCCGGCGCCGCAGGAGCACAACGTCGTCTACACGACGCTGCACTTCGACAAGCCGTGGTCGTACGAGAACTACCTCAAGACCGGCGGCTACAGCGCGCTGCGCCGCATCCTCGAGGAGAAGATGGACCGCGCGGCCATCATCGAGATGGTCAAGCAGTCCGGCCTGCGCGGCCGCGGCGGCGCGGGCTTCCCGACCGGCCTGAAGTGGAGCTTCATGCCGAAGCACGACGGCGAGAAGTACATCCTCTGCAACTCGGACGAGTCCGAGCCCGGCACCGCCAAGGACCGCGACATCCTGCGCTACAACCCGCACGCGGTGATCGAGGGCCTGGCGATCGCCTGCTACGCGACCAACACGAAGGTGGCCTACAACTACCTGCGCGGCGAGTTCCACCACGAGCCCTTCGAGCACCTGGAGGAGGCCACCCGCGAGGCCTACGCCCACGGCTGGCTCGGCAAGGACATCCTCGGCTCGGGCGTGGACATCGACATCCACAACGCGCTCGGCGCCGGCGCCTACATCTGCGGCGAGGAAACCGCGTTGATGGAGTCGCTGGAGGGCAAGAAGGGACAGCCGCGCTACAAGCCGCCGTTCCCGGCCAACTTCGGCCTCTACGGCAAGCCGACCACGATCAACAACACCGAGACCTACGCGTCGGTGCCGGCGATCGTGCGCAACGGGCCGGAGTGGTTCCTCAACCTGGGCAAGCCGAACAACGGCGGCGCCAAGGTGTTCTCGGTGTCGGGCCACGTCAACCGCCCGGGCAACTACGAGATCCGCCTGGGCACGCCGTTCGCCGAGCTGCTGGAGATGGCCGGCGGCGTCCGCAAGGGGCACCGGCTGAAGGCGGTGATCCCCGGCGGCTCGTCGATGCCGGTGCTGCCGGCCGAGACGATGATGGGCCTGACGATGGACTACGACGCCATCCAGAAGGCGGGCTCGGGCCTGGGTTCGGGCGCGGTGATCGTGATGGACGAGACCACCTGCATGGTCCGCGCCTGCCAGCGCATCGCCCGCTTCTACATGAAGGAGAGCTGCGGCCAGTGCACGCCGTGCCGCGAGGGCACCGGCTGGATGTACCGCATGGTGACGCGCGTGGCCGAGGGGCAGGCGACCAGCGCCGACCTCGACATGCTGCGCGAGGCCTCGAAGCAGATCGAGGGCCACACCATCTGCGCCTTCGGCGAGGCCGCGGCGTGGCCGATGCAGGGCTTCCTGCGCCATTTCCGCGACGAATTCGAATATCGCATCCTCAACGGCCGCTTCCTGGTGGACGACGAGCGCAATGGCACGGTCGTGCCGAGGCAGGTGGCGGCATGAGCGCGCAGCCGGTCAACCCGAACCTCCCGCCGGACCACGTCACCGTCTTCATCGACGGCGTCGAGCTGGCCGCGCCCAAGGGTTCGATGATCATCCAGGCGGCCGACAAGGCCGGCATCCCGATCCCGCGCTTCTGCTACCACGACAAGCTGGCGATCGCGGCCAACTGCCGCATGTGCCTGGTGGACGTGGAGAAGATGGGCAAGCCGGCGCCGGCCTGCGCCACGCCGGTCATGGACGGCATGCAGGTGCGCACGCGCAGCGACAAGGCGCTGCACGCGCAGCGCAACGTCATGGAATTCCTGCTGATCAACCATCCGCTGGACTGCCCGATCTGCGACCAGGGCGGCGAGTGCGAGCTGCAGGACCTGTCCATGGGCTACGGCCGCTCGGTGTCGCGCTTCTCCGAGCGCAAGCGCATCGTCGCCGACGAGGACATGGGGCCGCTGGTCGCGACCGACATGACCCGCTGCATCCACTGCACCCGCTGCGTCCGCTTCACCGGCGAGGTCGCCGGCACGTACGAGCTGGGCGGCATGATGCGCGGCGAGAACCTGCAGATCGGCACCTACGACGGCAAGCCGCTCACCACCGAGCTGTCCGGCAACGTCATTGACGTGTGCCCGGTGGGCGCGCTGACCAACAAGGTGTTCCGCTTCCGCGCGCGGCCGTGGGAACTGGTCGCCAGGGAATCGCTGGGCTACCACGACGCGCTCGGCAGCAACCTGTTCCTGCACGTGCGCCGCGGCGACGTCCTGCGCACCGTGCCGCGCGACAACGAGGCGGTCAACGAGTGCTGGCTGTCGGACCGCGACCGCTACTCGCACCAGGGCATGTACGCCGAGGACCGCGCGACGAAGCCGCTGCTGCGCGAGGGCGGCGAATGGCGCGAGGCGACCTGGGACGAGGCGCTGGCGCGCGCGCTGCAGATCCTCCGCGACAACGGCGCCGACCGCCTGGGCATGCTGGTGCACCCTGCGACCTCCTGCGAGGAGGGCGAGCTGCTGGTGCGCCTGGCCGAGGCCCTGGGCACCGGCAACCTGGACCATCGCATCGCGCAGCAGGACCTGTCCGCGCACGCCGAGCCCTTCGCGATGCCGGTCGCCGACATCGGCCATGCCGACGCGATCGTCATCGTCGGCTCGCAGCTGCGCCACGAGTTGCCGCTGGTGCACGCCCGCGTGCGCAAGGCGGTGGAGCGGGGCGCCCGCGTGCACGTGGTCAACCCGGTGGACTTCGAGTTCACCTT
>DASWQG010000092.1:0-12260 GCA_036403775.1 Luteimonas sp. | reverse complement strand
TTCCACACGGCGGCGCGGGTGAGGCCGGCCGCGCGCGCCAGGTCCGCGCCGCTGGCCGGCCCGGCGGACAGGCGGGCCACGAGGTCGCGTTCATCCATGGGCGCCAGTCTGACCGATGGTCGCGGCGCTGTCTGCTGCGTCGCAGCATGCAACGCCCGGCACGGGTCGTGCATCCAAGTTATAGTGCGCTGTCGCCCCAGCGCGTCCGCAACGGGAACGCCGCCATGACCTCCAAGCGCAAGCCGATCCATCCAGGTGTGATGTCGCTGTGCCTGCTGTTGCTGGCGCTTGGCGCGGCATCGGTCGCCTCGGCGACCACGCGCGAAGTGGCGATGCACGGCCCCAACGGCGACGGCGGCGGCGAATGCAGCGCCCCCGAGTCCACCGCGCCGGCCACCGCGCGGGCCGCGACCGACCCGAAGGCGACCAAGCCCGCAAAGCGGGCGCCCGCGACGCGGATCAAGCCGATCGTCCCGGTCCGCGGCGGCGACGACGACGCGGCGCACGCGCCGCGCTGGCACAGCTTCCTGCCGGGCATGTTCCGCTGACGTGAGCCGCGCGTGCTCGGGCTGATCCGGCGGCTGCGCCGCGGTCCCGATCCCATCGATCCCCTCTCCTGGCGCGAGGCCCGCGCCAGCCTGCCGTGGTTGCGCGAGCTCGGTGGCGACGACGATGCCGCGCTGGCGCGCCTGGCCGCGCGCTTCCTGCACGAGAAGACCATCACCCCGATCGGCGACCTTGTGCTCGACGACGCGCAACGCCTCCAGCTCGCGGCGCTGTGCTGCCTGCCGCTGCTGCGCTTCGGCGCGGAAGGCCTGCACGGGTGGTCGCAGCTGCTGGTCTATCCCGACGCATTCCGCGCGCGCCGCAGCCACGTGGACGCGGCCGGCGTGCTGCACGAGTGGGACGAGGAACTGATCGGCGAAGCCTGGGAAGCCGGGCCGCTGATCCTGTCCTGGGCCGACGTGCAGGCCGACATCGCCGATCCGCACGCGGGCTTCTGCGTCGCCGTGCACGAGATGGCGCACAAGCTCGACGCGCTCGACGGCGTGCTCGACGGCACCCCGCCGCTGCCGCGCGCCTGGCAACGCGAATGGGCGCGCGACTTCCAGCAGGCCTACGACGCCTTCGCCGCGAAGGTGGACCGCGGCGCCCGCACGCGCATCGATCCGTACGCGGCGGAGGCGCCCGAGGAGTTCTTCGCGGTGTGCACCGAGTACCACTTCAGCAGGCCTTCGGAGCTGCGGCAGTCGATGCCGAAGGTGGCCACCCACTTGGCCAGGTTCTACGGCGTCACAGGCCCGGCGGCAGCCTGACCTCGAAGCGCGCGCCGCCGAGTTCGGGCGCCTTGCCGACCACCAGTTCGCCGCGGTAGCTGCGCACGATGTCCTGAACGATCGCCAGGCCGATGCCGTGGCCGTGCACGCGCTCGTCGCCGCGCACGCCGCGCTGCAGGACCAGCGCCACCTTCTCCGGCGGGATCCCGGGGCCGTCGTCGTCCACCAGCAGGGTCAGGCCCGGCCGGCGCCCGGCCTCCTCGCCGCCGCCGCGGACGGTCAGCAGCACCCGCGAATCGGCCCACTTGAACGCGTTCTCCAGCAGGTTGCCGAGCAGTTCCTGCAGGTCGCCGGGCTCGCCGTGGAAGCGCGCGTCGGCGTCGATGTCGAATTCGCACACGGTGCCCTTGCCGGCGTAGATCTTCTCCAGCCCGCGCACGATCTGCTCGGCGTGCGGTTCGATCGCCACCGGTGCGGCGAACAGCTTGTGCCCCGCCGCGGCGGCGCGGGTGAGCTGGTAGCCGACCAGGTCGTTCATCCGCCGAAGTTGCGTCTCGAGTTCCTCGCGCAGCTCGGCCTCGGTGGCCGGGTTCTCCAGGCGCGTGCGCAACACCGCCAGCGGCGTCTTCAGGCTGTGCGCGAGGTCGGCGAGGGTGTTGCGCTGGCGTTCCAGGTTCTCGCGCTCGCTCTCGACCAGCGCGTTGATGCTCTCGGTCAGCGGCTCGAGCTCGCGCGGATGGTGCCCGCTCATCCGCGACAGCTGGCCGCGCTGCACGCGGTGCAGTTCGCCGATCACGCGCCGCAGCGGCAGCAGGCTCCAGCGCAACACCAGCGCCTGCAGGAACAGCAGCACCGCGGCGGCGATGCCGAGGTTGCCCCACAGCGCGCGGCGGAAGCGCGAGACCTGTCGCGGCAGGGTCCCGGCGTCCTCCATGATCCAGATCGTGTACGGGAATTCGGAGCCGTCGCTGCGGGTGGCGTCGATCAGCCCGTAGCCATAGCGGTAGACCTCGCCGCGGGTGCCGTCGCTGCGGGTCATCGGCAGCGGGCCGTCGATGCGTTCCTCGGTCGCCGGCAGCATGTCCCCCTCCGGCAGCACCGGCCCCTGCGCGGACAGCGAGGACCAGTGGCCGCTGGGCAGCTGCACCACCGCGTAGAGCCCGCTGCCCGGCTGGTCGAAGCGGCCGTCGGGCGGGACATCGGGAGGGATCAGGGTGCCGTCGCGGGCGAATTCCGCCTGGCCGGCGTAGTACCGCGCGTAGGACGCCATGCGCTCGCGCTGGCCCTGGCTGGCGACGTCGAAGAAGGCGCGGTCGAGCGCGTAGCCGGTCAGCGCGAGGAACGCAACCAGGCCGAGGCTGGCGGCCCACAGCTGCCGCGATTGCAGCGAGCGTGGCCGCCAGCGCGACAGCGTCTCTTGGGCGGCAGGCACAGGCGGCATCATGCCTCCTGGGCGTGGCGCCTGCTCATTCGCTGTTGCGCGGGATCGCGAACCGGTAGCCGCGCCCGCGCACGGTCTCGATCGGCTTCAGCGTCCCTTCCGGATCCAGCTTCTTGCGCAGGCGGCCGATGAACACCTCCAGCACGTTGGAATCGCGGTCGAAATCCTGCTGGTAGATGTGCTCGGTCAGGTCGGCCTTCGAGACCAGCTCGCCGGCGTGCATCATCAGGTACTCGAGCACCTTGTACTCGTAGCTGGTGAGGTCGACGTTGCTGCCGTTGACGGTGACGGTCTGCGCCGCCAGGTCCAGCACCACCGGCCCGCAGTCCAGCGTCGGCTTGCTCCAGCCCGCGGCGCGGCGCACCAGCGCGTTGATCCGCGCCAGCAGTTCCTCGACATGGAAGGGCTTGACCAGGTAGTCGTCGGCGCCCTGCTTCAGGCCCTCGACCTTGTCCTGCCAGCTCGAGCGCGCGGTCAGGATCAGCACCGGGAACTGCTTGCCCTCGTCGCGCAGGGCGCGGACCAGCTCCATGCCGGACATCTTGGGCAGGCCCAGGTCGATGATGCCCAGGTCGAACGGGACCTCGCGTCCCATGTACAGGCCTTCCTCGCCGTCCTGGGCGGCGTCCACGGCGAAGCCTTCGCGCTTCAGGCGGGCGGCCAGGGTCTCGCGCAGGGGTGCTTCGTCTTCGACGAGCAGGATACGCATGCGTTGCTCCAGTGATCCGTCGGCCGGGGGCGGCCGTGGGGGGCGATCTTGGAGTGTACAGACTGCCTATTCAGTCGTCGTCGCCGCGTGTAGGCACGGCCGGCGGCGCGCCGTCCTGCGGGTCGTCCATGTAGATCCGGACCCGGCCCTGGTCGTCGACCACCTTGATCCGGTTGACGCTGCGGCCGTCGTAGGGGACGCGCTCGGCGCTGAGCACCTGGCCGCGGGTATTGCGCTCGACCCGGCGGATGCTGTCGGACAGCGCATCCTGGTTGCGGTTGCGCGCCGGACGGGGCTCGTCCCGGCGGAAGGCCTCGCGGCGCGGTTCCTGGAACGAGCGCTCCGGGCGCGGGCTGGCCTGGGGCGCGCGCGCCCGGTCCACGTCCTGCCTCGCCTCGGGCGGGCCGCGCCGGCCACGCTCCTGCTGCTGGGCGACCGCGGGCGCGACCAGGCCGGCACCGGCGAGCAGGAGCAGCAGCATTGGCAGTCGGCGTCGAAGTTCCAGCATGGCCAGGCCCGTCGGGGGGCATCGATCCTATCGGGAAGTGGCAGCGATTGTCGAAACCAGGCGGTGAATCCGTCCTTAACTTTCCAGGTTCGCCGGAACGGCACCCCGGCCCTGTTCAGCCGGGCGGGCCGCGAACACCTCCGCGACGCAGCAGCGCAGCGACCCGCCGGCGGCCTCGATGGCGTCCAGCGGCACGGACCGGACCTGGAACCCGGCGGCGGCCAGCGCCGCCCGGGTGGCGGGCGCAAGCGCGGCTTCGGCGCCGGCGCTCATCCACACTGCGTCGGCGGACAGCGCGATCGCGTTGCCGGCGAAGGCGGCCTGCTCCGCGGACGACAGCACGATCCCGTGTGGCTGGTAGAAGGCCGCGATGGCCGCGGCCACCGCGGGGTCGCCGAAACCGTCCGGACACACCAGTGCGGCACGCCCGGCCAGCACCGCCAGCACCACGTTGGCGTGGTATTCGCCCGGCGCCAGGTCGAACAGCAGGGTCGCGCGCAGCCCCAGCGCCTCGTGCATCAGTCGCGCGCCCTCGGCATCGCAGCGCTCGGACAGCCCGCAGAACCCGAGGCCGCGGGCGCGATCGACGACCAGCGCGCCGGTCAGTTCGCACGGATGCGGCTGCGCCGACAGGTCGACCGGCGCCAGCCCGAGCAGGCCGCCGAGGAAGCCGCGGATGTCGGCGCGCGCGGCCTCGCGCTGGCGCACCGGGTGGCGCATGCGGCCGACGAGGTAGCGGCCGTTGCCGGTGGCGAACACGTTGTTGGGGAACAGCGCATCGGGCGTGTCCGCGGCGCCGGGGAAGCAGACGGTCGGCAGCACCGTCGCCAACGCGGCCTGCAGCGCGCGGTGCTGCGCGTGCGCGCGCGCCGCGTCGAACGCGCCCGCGTCGGCCATGTAGCGGTTGTCGCTCGCCGATTGCTGCGCGCGGGCGAAGCCTTCCGGCGCGACCAGGAACGCGGCGTCGGCGGTCGCCGGGCCGTAGTCGGCCGCCACGCGGCGCGCGTGGGCGAGGAAGGCGACGGGATCGCGGGTCAGCATCGGTGGGTTCGCCGGTTCACGCCACGGCGCTGTCGGGCGCCGCGCCGCCGGTGGCGGCCAGCGCGCGCTCGACCAGCGACCAATCGGCCCCTGGCCGGTGCGCGCCTTCGCTCAGCACCTGCCGGAAGGCGCGGCCGCCGCGCTCGCCGTTGAACAGGCCCAGCACATGCCGGGTGACATGCTTCAGCGGTACGCCGGCGGCGAGCCAGCGTTCCACCCACGGCCGGAACGCGCGCAGCAGTTCCGCGCGCGTCCGCGGCGTGCCGCCGAACCAGGCAACGTCGAGGCGATGCAGCAGGTAGGGATCGTGGTAGGCCGCGCGACCGAGCATCGCGCCGTCGGCGTGCGCCAGGTGCGCGGCGGCTTCCTCGAGCGTGGCGATGCCGCCGTTCACCACCACCTGCAGCGCGGGCCGCTCCGCCTTCAGGCGGTACGCCCAGTCGTAGCGCAGCGGCGGCACCGTGCGGTTCTCCTTCGGCGACAGGCCCTTGAGCCAGGCGTTGCGCGCGTGCACCACGACGCTGCGCGCGCCGGCGGCCGCGACCGCATCCACGAAGCCGAGGAAGCGGCCGAAGTCGTGGTCGTCGTCGACGCCGAGGCGGCACTTCACCGTCACCGGCACGCCGGGCACGGCCGCGATCATCGCGGCCACCGCCTCGGCCACCAGCGCGGGCTCGCGCATCAGGCAGGCGCCGAAGCGCCCTGCCTGTACGCGGTCGGACGGGCAACCGCAGTTGAGATTGACCTCGTCGAAGCCGTGGTCCGCGCCGATGCGTGCCGCCTGCGCCAGCAGCGCGGGCTCGCTGCCTCCCAGCTGCAGCGCCACGGGGTGCTCGACCGGATCCATCGCCAGCAACCGCGAACGGTCGCCGTGGATCACCGCGTTGGCGTGGACCATTTCCGTGTACAGCCGCGCATGCGGCGCCAGCACGCGGTGGAAGACGCGGCAGTAGGTGTCGGTCCAGTCCATCATCGGCGCGACCGACAGCCGCACGTCTTCGGGCGCGATCGGCGCTGACGCGTTCACGGTGCCGGCTCCCAGACCATGTGCACGTCGGCGCGGTCGTAATGCGAGCCCGGGCGCGGCGCCGGATGGTGGACGAAGCCGGCGCTCTCGTAGAGGCGCAGCGCCGGCTGCAGCACGCTGCTCGATTCCAGGTAGAGCTCGCGGCCCTGCAGCCGCCCGTAGAGCGCGATCGCCTCGAGCAGCAGCGCGCGGCCGATGCCGCTGCCGCGCCGGCCCGGCTCGACCGCCATCTTGGTCAGTTCGTAGACGCCGTCGCCGTCATGCCGCAGGGCGACGGTGCCCACGGCGCGCGCGTCGTCGCCCTCGCCTTCCAGCGCGAACAGGATCCGGCCGCCGCCGGCGAGGATGTGCCGCTCCGGATCGCCGAGCACTTCCTCGTCGAAGGCCTCGACCACGAACCAGCGGCGCAACCACTCCAGGTTCAGGCGCGCGAAATCGCCGCGCCAGCGCGGGTCGAAGCCGATGATCCGGACGGGGGCAGTGGCGGACGGCGAGGCCATCCGCCCAGTTTAGTGGCCCTTGCCGTTGTTGTTGCCCTTGCCGTTGCCCTTGTGGTTGCCATTGCCCTTCGGCGGGCCCTTGCCCTTGACCTTGTCGTTGCCGTTGCCGACGCCCTTCGGCGGGCCCTTGGCCTTGTCGTTGTTGCCCCGGCCGTTGCCGCGATTGCCGGGCGCGCGGTCGCTGTTGCCCCGGCCCTGGCCGGCGACGTCCGGCCTGCCGCCGCGCACCTTGTCGGCCGCGCGCGCGCGATCCGGGAACGCGCGGTGCAGCGCGTCGTCCAGCGGCAGTGGCCGCGCCCAGTGGTCGTAGGTCGGCACGAAGCCGCGCTTGAGCCGGTGGAAGGCCTCGGAACCCGGCTTGATCCCCAGCCGCTGCGCCAGCACGCCCCATCCCTGGCCATGGTCCTCCTCCCATTCCTCGGCGACATAGCGGCAGGAGCGGCCGATCACCTGGCCGATCGCGCAGGCGTAGTAGACGTCGCCGGGCGCCCAGCGCCCGTCGACCAGCAGGCTGGTCACGTAGTCGCGCGGCGCGCCGTAATAGCGCACCAGTTCGTCGACGAACGCGTCCCGGTACCGGTATCCGTAGGCATTCATGTCGCCCAGGGTCTGGTCGACCCAGACATCGCCGGTGCGCGGATTCCAGCCGAACACGAAATCCTGGGCGGCGGCGATGCCGCTGCCGGCAACCAGGGCGGCGACGAGGGTGGCGGTGGCGAGTTTGCGGTGCATGGGGGACTCCAGGGTTGTCCGGCGGACGGGGTCGGCGCGTCGCGCACCCTAGCGCAGCCGGCGTAAGCACGCCGTCGAAACCTCCAGCGCACGGACGAGGAACGACGAACGGACGCTGAACCCGCGATGGTGGCGCACGAAGCGTAGACGGCGTCGTGACGCGGCGGGTCCTAGGCTGCTCGCATGGCCACCCGCCCCCATCCGCTCCGCACCCACCGCGTCCACGACGGCGCGCCGCTCGACGCCCGGGCGCGTCGCCTGTGCTGGCTCGCGCTGGTGGGTGCGATGCTGCTCGGCCTCTACGTCGGGTCGCTGGCCTGGGCGGCGCGCGAACTCGGCGCCAGCGTCGCCAGCAGCATCCAGCCGCTGTCCGCGACCCTGCGCGACAACCCCGCGACCGACTGACACGCGGGAACCAAGCAGGGGAGTCAGCGCGCCTCGATCACGAACTTGCCGAAGGCGACGCCCAGGTCCCAGCCGCGGCCGGTGCCGGCGAGCGCGAGCGACACCTCGCCCTTGGTCATCACCTGCGCCTTGCTCGACTTGACCGCGCCCGCATGCGCTTCGGCGGTCGCATAGCTGCCCAGCACCTCGCGGATGTCGCGCACGCCGGAGAACTCGCCGGTGCCGTTCTCGATCCTCGACTTGCCAAAGGTCAGGCCGCCGCCCTTGGTGCTCACCTTGACGGCGAGCGACTGGCCGTTGTCACAGCGGACCACGCCGGTGCCCGACGCGGTCTTGTAGAACACCGACCAGCCCGACATCTCGAAGGTCAGCTTGCAGTCGACTTCGCCCGCGTGCGCGGTGGCGACGGGGACGAGTCCGCCGGCCACGAGCACCAGCGACAGGAGGGAGGCGCGGATCGACGTCATCGGGGTGGCTCCAGGTCCGGCAGGGGTTGGCCGAGCGCGTGGACCGCGCCCGGGAGTTCGTCGGGGCCGGCCGCCACGCGCATGCGCGCGGCGTGCCCGTCGCCCAGCGTCGCGTCGGCCTCATGCGCCCAGGTCACATGGTAGGGCATGTGCACCCCCCACCCGCCGAGCTCGAGGACCGGGACGATGTCCGAGCGCAGGGAGTTGCCGACCATCGCGAACTGCGCCGGCGCCAGGCCGAATTCGGCCAGCACGCGCGCGTAGGTGGCGGTGTCCTTCTCGCTGACGATCTCGATGCGCGGGAACAGCGCGGCCAGGCCGGACTGCCGGACCTTGGCTTCCTGGTGGAACAGGTCGCCCTTGGTGATGAGCACCACCTCGTAGTCCCCGGCGATCCGCGCCACCGCCTCGCGGATGCCCGGCAGCAGGTCCACCGGATGCTGCAGGATCGACTTGCCCAGGTCGAGGATGCGTTGCAGGTCGCGCGCGTCGATCCTGGCATCGGTGATGGTGACGGCGGCCTCGAGCATCGACAGCGTCATGCCCTTGGCGCCGTAGCCGAACAGGGCGAGGTTGCGCTTCTCGACCGCGTACAGGCGATCGTGCACGTCGTCCAGCGCGACGTACTTCGCGACGATGGCCTCGAACTCCGCCTGCGCCGCGCGGTAGTAATCCTCGCTGCGCCAGAGCGTGTCGTCGCCGTCGAAGCCGACCAGGCGGATGCCGTTTCCTGCTTGCATCCGCCCAGTCTAGGCCAGGCGCGGATCAGGCGCCGGTGTCGTCGTCGGGATCCTGGTCGCTGGAACCGTCGTCGGTCGTCTCGTCGCCGTCGCCGTCGTCCATGTCATCGGCGTCGTCGTCCATGTCGTCGCCGTCCTCGCCCGGCTGCTGGGCCTCGAACCAGTCGCGGTATTCCTCGGCGGTGAGCAGGCCGTCGTCGTCGGCATCGGCGTCGTCGAAGGCATCGCCCAGGCGCTCGATGCCCGCGGCTTCCTCGGCGCTCAGCATGCCGTCGCCGTCCTTGTCGAGCTCGGCCCAGGTGACCTTGGGTTGGGCCGGCGTCGCCGGCGTGGCCGGAGTGGCCGGCGTCGCAGGCGTTCCGGTCGCCGGATCGGCCGGCGTCGCGGGCGTGGCCGGCGTGGCCGGCTGCGCGGGGGAGGTCGGCAGGTCCGGCACTTCCGTCGGCGGGGTCTGCGCCTGGGGCTGCGCATTGGCATTCGCACGCTCCTGCGCGCGGGTGTTCGCGTGGCTGTCCTGGGCAAAGGCGAGCGGCGCCGCAAGGGCGAGCGAGAGTCCGAGGACCAGGTGGCTGGGCTTGCAGGTCTTCATGGGGGAATCCTCCGTGGGGGGGGCGGAACATCGCTCAGGCGCGCAGCAGGCGCCTGTCGAGGTGCAGGGGCCGCAGTTCCTGCAACTGCAAGGCGGCGAAACCCGGATGGTCCGGGTTGAGCAACAGGTTGGTTTCGCCGTCGCAGACGGCGCTGGGCACGCGCAGGGCCAGCGAGCGTCCGGACTTCAGCCAGTCCGCGCCCACCTGCTGCACTTCGCTGCGATAAGGCAGGTCGCGCCAGGTGGACGGTTCGTTGCACTCGGCCAGGGTCGCGCCCGCGGGGGCCGTGCCGACCGCGAGCAATTGCCCGCATTCCGCGCCGGCGCCACCCGGCGCGCGATGCGCCAGGTACTCCAGCAGCGCGCACGCCGGGGACAGCGAGACGTAGACGGCAGGCTGGCCCGGCGGGCTCCAGCGGCCACCCTCGTCGACCGGCGCGAAGGGCTCGGAGGCGTGGTCCGCGTCGACGACGCGGTACACCCGCAGCGGCGCCGGCGCCTCCGCGATCACGTCGCTGGAAGGCGTCGCCGCCACGGGCGAGGTCATGGACGGCGGGTCGCTGGCCGGGAAGGTATCTTCCAGCGCGTCGTCGAGGCACTGCGCGCGCTCGTCGTCCTGGGGGGATGCGGGGGTGCCCATGGCGGCCTCCGTTCGGGTCCGGTCTGCAGGCTGTTGGAGCGGCCGTGAGCGCCGCGCCAAGACGGCGATCGCCGTTCGGCTTACGATCAGGAACATGGAGACTGGAATGGATTGGACGAGCCTCATCCGCGAGGTGCCCGACTTCCCGCGCGCCGGGGTCGCATTCAAGGACATCACGCCGTTGCTGGCCGACGCCGACGGCTTCAACGCGGCGATCGAGGCGATGGCGATGCCCTGGCGCGGGATCGCGCTCGACGCGGTGTTCGCGATCGAGTCGCGCGGCTTCATCCTGGGCGCGGCGATGGCGCGCGCGCTGGGGCTGGGCTTCGTGCCGGTGCGCAAGGCCGGCAAGCTGCCGTCGAAGGTGCACGCGCAGGACTACGCGCTGGAATACGGCAACGACCGGCTGGAAGTGCATGCCGATGCGGTGTCGCCTGGCGCGCGCGTGCTGCTGGTGGACGACGTCCTGGCCACCGGCGGCACCCTGGCCGCGGCGCACGCGCTGGCGCGCGCCCAGGGCGCGCTGGTGGTCGGCGCCTCGGTGCTGCTGGAGATCCCGTCGCTGGGCGGGCGCGACCGCCTGGATCCCGCCTTGGCGCTGCACGTCGCGATCCCGGGCTGACCCGGGCAGGCCCCGCCGGGCCCCGCGAACATATTCATGGTGTGCCCCGCCGCCTCGCGCGGCGGGAGACTGCGCGTGTCCGCCGCCCTCCGCGCCGCCGCATGCCCGCCACCCTGCCAGCCCGGATCCCCCTGCCCCGCGCGCACCCGATCGTGCGCCTGGACTACCTGGTCCGCGTCGTCTGCTATCCGATCTCGGCGCTGATCCTGTTCGCGCTGTTCAACCGCACCGGGCGCATGAGTCCGCTGCTGGCGGCGCTGCTGCTCTCCTACGGCTTCCTCTGGCCGCACCTGGCCTACCTCTGGGCGCGGCGCAGCCACGACCAGAAGGCCGGCGAACAGCGCAACCTGCTGCTGGACTCGGTGCTGATGGGCGCCTGGGCCGCGGGCATGCACTTCAGCCTGTGGCCGAGCGTGATGCTGCTGTCGGGGGTGCACCTGGGCAACCTCAGCATCGGCGGCTTCCGCCTGGCGTGGAAGGGCCTGGTCGGCGTCGCGCTCGGGGCGCTGGCGGTGGGCTGGGCGACCGGCTACGCCACCGATTTCTCCGCGCCGCCGGTGCCCACGGCCGCCAGCATCCTCGGCATCTTCATCTACGGCTCGGTGTTCAGCTACCACTCGCACGTGCAGAGCCGGCGCATCGTGCGCAGCCGCAAGCAGCTGGAGGCGCAGACCGCCGCGCTGGAGGAGAAGAGCGTGCAGCTGGCGCAGGCCAAGGAGGAGGCGGAGGCCGCCAACCAGTCCAAGAGCCTGTTCCTGGCGAACATGAGCCACGAGCTGCGCACGCCGCTGAACGCGATCATCGGCTACAGCGAACTGCTGGTGGAGGAAGCGCAGGACGCCGGCGACGAGGCGATGGTGCCGGACCTGGGCAAGATCCACACCGCCGGCAAGCACCTGCTCGGGCTGATCAACGAAGTTCTCGACCTGTCCAAGATCGAGGCGGGGAAGATGGAAGTCTTCCTCGAGGACTTCGAGGTGGACGCGCTGGTGGACGGCGTCGCCGGGACGGTGCGGCCGCTCGTCGACCAGAAGGGCAACACGCTGGTGGTGGACGCGGCGGGGCTCGGCCTGATGCGTTCGGACGCGACCAAGCTGCGGCAGATGCTGTTCAACCTGCTCAGCAATGCGGGCAAGTTCACCGAGCAGGGGGAGATCCGCCTGCGGGGACGGCGGGAACACGAAGGGGGGCGGGACTGGCTGCTGTTCGAGGTCGAGGACACCGGCATCGGCATGACCGAGGAACAGCAGTCACGCGTGTTCGAACCGTTCTCGCAGGCGGATGCTTCCACGACGCGCAAGTACGGCGGCACCGGCCTCGGCCTGGCGATCACGCGGCGCTTCGCGCAGATGCTGGGCGGCGAGATCGCGCTGCGCAGCACGCCCGGCGTCGGCACCACGTTCACGCGGCGCCTGCCGGCTGGCCCGGCGTCGGCGCCGGTCTGCGAGTTCATCGCCGGCGCGGAAGCGCGCGACGGCCTGGCGCGCGCGATCGACCAGCGCTTGCAGCAGCCCGGGCCGCAGCCGGTGCTGGTGGTCGAGGACGACGCGACGACCCGCTCC
>DASWQG010000091.1:0-7854 GCA_036403775.1 Luteimonas sp. | reverse complement strand
TCGCCGAACTATCCCGGCACGCAGGGACTGCCGCGCCTGCGCGAGGCGATCTGCGACTACCTGGCGCGCCGTCGCGGCGTGGTCGCCACGCCGGCGGACATCCTGGTCGTCGCGGGCACGCAGCAGGCGGTGTCCCTCGCGGCGACCGTGCTGCTGGATCCCGGCGACCTCGTCGCGATCGAGGATCCGCAGTACGCGACGCTGCGCAAGCAGCTGCTGGTCCACGGCGCGCGCCTGCACGGCGTGCCGGTCGACGAGGAGGGACTGCGTTGCGACGCGTTGCCCTCGGCGCCGCCCAAGCTGGTCTGCGTGACGCCGTCGCACCAGTTCCCCAGCGGGGCGCTGCTGTCCATGGCGCGACGGCAGGCGCTGCTGGCGCACGCGCGGGCGCACGGCAGCTGGATCCTCGAGGACGACTACGACGGCGAATTCCGTTACGACAACACCTTCGTGCCGGCGCTGCGCAGCCTGGACCGCGACGGCCGGGTGCTCTACGTCGGCACCTTCTCCAAGACGCTGTTCCCGTCGCTGCGGCTGGGCTACCTGGTGATGCCGCCTTCGCTGCGCCGCGACCTGCTGGCCGCGAAGTGGGCGCAGGACTACGGCTCCTCCGCCATCGAGCAGGCCGCGCTGGCCGCGTTCATGGAGAGCGGCGCGTTCGAACGTCACCTGCGCCGCAGCACGCGCACGCTGCGCGATCGTCGCCTGGTGCTGCTCCACGGCCTGCGGGCGATGGCCGGCGGGCGCATCGAGGTGCGCGATTCGCGCGCCGGCATGCACCTGGTGGCCTGGATCCGCGGCCTCGACGCCGCGGCGACGCCGCGGCTGGTCGAGCGCGGCGCCTCGCTCGGGCTCGGGCTGCACGCGGTGGACCCGCACTACCTGCAACCGCCGGACCGCTGCGGCCTGCTGATGGGTTACTGCGGCCTGTCCACCGCGCAACTGCGCGAGGCGCTGCCGTTGCTGGAGCGGTGCCTGCGCGAAGCCGGGTGATCAGCGCGCGGCGACGGCGGCCAGCACCAGGCCCGCCGCCAGCCACGCCCAGTCCGCCGGCGCGTTGGCCAGGGCGAGCAGGGTCCAGGCGAACTCGGGGCCGAGCTTGGCCGCGGAGATCCATGGCAGCACGCCGACGCTGCGGCCCATCTGGCTGGCGGCGATGCCCCAACTCGCCAGCGCGATCACGACGAGCGTTGCGGACGCGGCCAGCCACGCCCGGCGGGGGCCGCGGCGCACGCCGGCCAGGCGCAGCAGCAGGGCGGCGTCGAGCCCGGCGACCAGCGCCATCCAGCTGCACTGCCGGCCGGTGGCGATCGACAGGAGGATCCAGGCGGCGGCGCAGCCCGCGATGCCGGCGAGGGTCAGTGCGGGGGCGAGCAGGCCCGGCGCGAGCCAGCGCGCGCGGCGCTCTGCGGAATGTGCCATGCGGCGTAGAATACATGCGGTTCCACAGCCTGGCCCCCATGTACTCCCGCAGCAGCGAACCGGTGCGCTTCGAGCGCGACTGCCCCGCCGTGCTTGTGCCCCAGGGCGACGCGGTCACCCTCCCGGCCGGCACCGCCGGCTACATCACCCAGGCGCTGGGCGGCAGCTACACCGTCTTCGTCGAGGGCAACCTGTTCCGCATCGCCGGGCAGGACGCGGACGCCATCGGCAAGGAACCCGCCGAACCCCTCGAACTGCCCGAGGACGCGTCCGACGACGCGGTCGAGGAGCTGGTCTGGCGGCAGCTGCGGACCTGCTTCGACCCCGAGATCCCGATCAACATCGTGGACCTCGGCCTGGTCTACGAGGCCAGCGTCACCCATGGCGAGGACGGCGGCCGGCTGGTGGTGGTGCGCATGACCCTGACCGCCCCTGGCTGCGGCATGGGCGACATCCTGGTGGACGACGTGCGCAGCAAGCTGGAGATGATCCCGACCGTCCGGGACACCGACGTGGAGCTGGTGTTCGACCCGCCGTGGAACCGGAACATGATGTCCGACGCGGCCCGGCTCGAAACGGGAATGTTCTGAGCCCGCGGCCACCCGGGTTCCCGGGGTGCCCGCCCATTCAGTCAATCCGTAACCGATTGCAGTCCGGAAGTGTGACGTTCGTCGCATTTATGTAGGGCGGGTTTGCTGCGCCTGCAGCTTGAACCGCACATGAACCGTGGCTTAGCGTGGTTCGGTGCCGCGCTTCCCGCGTGGTGCGCCTGGTCCGGAGGGAACCGGACCGTTGCCGCTGCCGCGGCATCCACAGCCGGGTCGTGCATGGACGCCAACGCCTTCGCCGCTGCCCATTCGAGGCGATCGACACCTGACCTGCCCCGCGCAGCCCGGGCACGGCGCCCTGCGCCCGTGCGTCCGGCGCGCACCCCTGACCGTCAATCCGAGGACACCGCAATGCACCGAAGCAGTCGTGTTCGTTCCCTCGCCGTGCTGTCGCCCCTGGCGTTCGCACTGGCCGCCCTCTCCGCCCAGGCGGCCACCCACGTCAACCTGCACCAGCAGGACGGCGCCCGCCTGTACAAGCAGTACCGCGCCGCCAGCGCGCGCATCGGCATGCCGGCCAGCGCGCCGGACCGCCACGCCGAGCTGCTCGGCTTCAACGCGGACAACGGCCTGAAGCTGCTGACCAGCGCGACCGACCGTAATGGCACCCGCCACTTCCGCTACCAGCAGACGTTCCGCGGCATCCCGGTGTTCGGCGAGCAGGTGATCGTCAGCGAGAACGCCGACGGCAGCGTGCGGACCCTGTTCGGCCGCAAGGTCGAGGGCCTCGCCGCCGACCTGCCGTCGGTCAAGGGCCGGGTGCAGCAGGCGCAGGCGCTGGCGCTGGCCAGGCACGCCGCGTTCGGCAACAGGATCGCCTCGCTGCACGTCAGCCGCGAGAAGGCCACGCGCATGATCTTCATCGACGACCACCGCCAGGCGCACCTGGCCTATGTCGTCGAACTGTTCGCCGACGCCCCCAACGGCGGCTCGCCGACGCGGCCGTTCGTGGTCGTCGACGCGATGTCCGGCACGGTCCTGGACCAGTGGGATGGCCTGACCACCGCCGACATCGGCACCGGCCCGGGCGGCAACCAGAAGACCGGGCAGTACGAGTACGGCAGCGACTTCGGCTTCATGGACGTGGCGCAGTCCGGCAGCACCTGCACCATGAACAACGCCAACGTGAAGAGCGTCAACCTCAACCACGGCACCAGCGGCAGCACCGCGTACGCCTATACCTGCCCGCGCAATACCTTCAAGTCGATCAACGGCGCCTATTCGCCGATCAACGACGCGCACTACTTCGGCGGCGTCGTGTTCGACATGTACCAGGACTACATCGGCGTCGCGCCGCTCAGCTTCCAGCTGCAGATGCGCGTGCACTACAGCAACAACTACGAGAACGCGTTCTGGGACGGCACCGGCATGACCTTCGGCGACGGCGCCAGCACCTTCTACCCGCTGGTCAGCCTCGACGTCTCCGCCCACGAGGTCTCGCACGGCTTCACCGAGCAGAACTCGGGCCTCGTCTACGAGAACCAGCCGGGCGGCATCAACGAGGCGTTCTCGGACATGGCCGGCGAGGCCGCCGAGTACTACATGCTCGGGAGCAACGACTTCCTGGTGGGCGCCCAGATCTTCAAGGGCAACGGCGCGCTGCGCTACATGGCCAACCCGCCGCAGGACGGCGCCTCGATCGACAGCGCCAACGATTACTACAGCGGCCTGGACGTCCATTATTCCTCGGGCGTCTACAACAAGGCGTTCTATGTGCTCGCGACGTCCTCCGGCTGGGATACGCCGAAGGCGTTCAAGGCCTTCGCCCGCGCCAACCGCCTCTACTGGAGCTCCAGCTCCGACTACAACGACGCGGCCTGCGGCGTGGAGACCGCCGCGACCGACCTCGGCTTCGGCGCGGCGGCGGTGACCGCGGCGTTCGCCGCGGTGGACGTGAGCTGCGACGGCGGCGGTGGCGGTGGCGGCAGCACCGGCGGCCCGCTCACCAAGGGCGTGCCGATGACCGACCAGTCGGCCTCGACCGGCAACGCGATCAACTACACGATCGCGGTGCCTTCCGGCGCCAGCAACCTGGTGGTCAGCATCTCCGGCGGCAGCGGCGACGCGGACCTCTACGTGAAGTACGGCAGCGCCCCGACCGACAGCAGCTACGACTGCCGTCCGTACAAGAGCGGCAATTCGGAGAGCTGCACCTTCGCCTCGCCCTCCACCGGCACCTACTACGTGCGGGTGAAGGCCTACTCGTCGTTCTCCGGCCTGTCGGTCCTGGCCGACTACACGACCGGTGGCGGCGGTGGCGGCGGCGGCGTCCTCACCAAGGGCGTGCCGGTGACCGGCCTGTCGGCCAGCACGGGCAACGACGTGGTCTACACGATGAGCGTCCCGAGCGGCGCGTCCAACCTCGTGTTCACCTCCTCGGGCGGCACCGGCGACGCCGACATGTACGTCAAGTTCGGCAGCGCGCCGACCGACAGCAGCTACGACTGCCGTCCCTACAAGGGTGGCAATGCCGAAAGCTGCACCTACGCCAGCCCGGCGGCGGGCACGTACTACGTGCGGCTGAAGGCGTACTCGTCGTTCTCGGGCGTGAGCCTGGTCGGCGACTACACCACCGGCGGCGGTGGCGGGGCGCAGACCTACAGCAACGGCGGCAACTACAACATCCCGTACCCGGGTTCGGTGGACAGCCCGATCACGGTGTCGGGACGTAGCGGCAACGCGCCGAACAACGCCCAGGTCGCAGTCAACATCATCCACACCTACCGGGGCGACCTGCAGATCGACCTCGTGGCGCCGGATGGCTCGACCTACCGCCTGAAGAACTCCAGCAGCAGCGATAGCGCCGACAACGTGGTGGCGACCTACACCGTCAACCTGTCCAGCGAGGCCCTCAACGGCACCTGGAAGCTGCGGGTGCAGGACGTCTACAGCGGCGACACCGGCTACATCGACAGCTGGAGCGTGACCTTCTGATCGTGGCAACATCGCGGCAACCGACCCCGGCTTCGGCCGGGGTCTTTTTTTCCGGGGGTGCGGCGTGGGACGCAAGGCGTTGGCGGTGCTCATGGCGGCGGCAGCGATGGCCGTGCTGGCCCACCCGGTCCCGGCCGCCACGCGACCGGCCGACCAAGTGCAGCGAACGGGACACTCGCCGGCCCCTGCCGTGGCCGACCCGTTCGCTTCCGTGTTCGTGGTCGTGCCGCGGGACCGCTTCCAGCGTTACTTCCGAATCCATGCGCGCAACGCCGCGACCCGGTTCGACGGCAGCGGCCGGGCGCTGGTCCTGGCCGAACTGCACGCCCATCAGCTGGACGGCATCGGCCTGGCGCTGCACGAGGGCGAGCGCACCTGCGGCGGCTATTTCGCGTTCGCCACCCGTGCCGAGGCCGAGGCCTTCGTGCGCTCGGACCGCTCGCGCGAGGCGATGCTGGCGGCGGAGGTGGCGTACATCATCGACAACCCGGCGACGGTCGATGCCTGGCTGCCGCAGGTGTCGGAAGCCAACCTCTACGCGACGATCGATCACCTCTCCACCGGCTACCGCAACCGCTATTACCTGACCAGCACCGGCTACGCGTCGGCCACCTGGATCCGCGACACCTGGCAGGCGCTGGCCGCGGGCCGCGACGACGCCAGCGTGGAACTGTTCACCGACTGCGCCAGCTGCGCGACCCAGCCGTCGGTGATCCTGACCGTGGAAGGGACCGACCTCGCCGACGAGATCGTGGTGCTGGGCGGCCACCTGGATTCGATCAGCAATTTCGGCAATGGCGAATCCATGCTCGCGCCCGGCGCCGACGACGACGCGTCGGGCATCGCCACGCTCACCGAAGTGATCCGCGTGGCCCTGGGCAGCGGCTGGAAGCCCCGGCGCACGGTCATGTTCATGGGCTATGCGGCGGAAGAGGTCGGGCTGCGCGGCTCGCAGGCGATCGCGAGCTCGTTCGCCGCGGCGGGCCGCGACGTGGTCGGCGTCCTGCAGCTGGACATGACCAACTACCGCGCCGGCGCCGTGCCCGACATGCGCCTGGTCACCGACTACTCGAATCCCGCGTTGCAGGCGTTCATGACCGGCCTGTTCGACGCCTACCTGGCGCCCATGGGGTTGAGCCGCGGCACCGAGACCTGCGGCTACGCCTGCTCGGACCACGCCTCGTGGACGGCCGCCGGCTATCCGGCCGGGATGATGTTCGAGGCCGGCGATCTGCAGGGCTACTTTCCCTACATCCACACCCGCTACGACACCCTGGAGACGATGGGCGAGTCGGCGGCCGACAGCGTCAAGTTCGCGCAGTTCGGGCTGGCGTTCCTCGGCGAACTCGCGAAGTCCGCCATCCCCGTGGACGTGCCGAAGCTGCCCGAATGCGACGGCCGCCAGGAAGTCCCGGCGGCCCTGCGGGCGCTGGGCGCGCCCAAGTGGCTGCAGGGCCCGGTGCCGCGCGCGCGTCCCGCGCGCGCCGGCGGGCGCTAGCCGATCGCCTCGAAGCGGTTGGCGGCGACGTTCTTGCGCACCCGCGCCGGGTCCCAGACGCGGCCGTTCATCGCGATGTAGACGCCCTCGGGCAGCGATTGCACCGCGCCGACCGCGGTGCCGATGTTGAACTCGGCATCCGAGCCGCGGAACCGCGCCGGGTTCAGCGCGCCGGTGAGCACGATCACCTTGCCGGGGATGCTGGCGAGCACGCGCGCGGTCTCGACCATCGTGTCGGTGCCGTGGGTCACCAGCACGTGGCGCGCGTCCTGCGCGGCGATGGTGGCGCGCAGCAGCTCGCGGTCCTGCTCGCCGATGTGCAGCGAGTCCTTGCGCAGGATCGGGATCACCTCGAAGCGGAACGCCACCCCGAGCTCCTCGAGGATGCGGCCGATCTGCGGCTCGCCGACCTGGAAGTCCGACTTGTCGTCGAAGTACACCTTGTCGATGGTGCCGCCGGTGGTGACGATGAGCAGGTGGTCCATGCCGGGCATTTTAAGCCTTGCGGCGGCCGCTGGCGGCGAAGCGCGCGCGCAGGCCGGGGAGGCTGGCGGCGAGCACGATCGCGAGCGACAGCAGCACCGCGGCCAGGGCGAATGCGCGATCCGGCGCGCGGGTCCAGGCGACCATGACCCCGTGCGAGAACCAGGCCAGCGCCAGCACGCCGGCCCAGAAGGCGACCCGCGCGCCGCCGCGCGGCAGCCGCCGTGCCAGCAGCAGCGGCGGCAGGGCGAATACCGCGAGCGCGACCCATTCCGCGCCCCGCGCGAACCAGGCGGCGTACACCACGGCGAGGGCGAGCAGGGCGAACCGCAGCACCTTGTGCGCGGCGCTCACGGCGGCGACAGCCTGGCGGCGAGCATCGCGATGCGCCTGCCCAGCGCCCGGGCCAGCAGCGCCTCCTCGTCGCTCGGCTGCGGATCGTCGTCCAGGCCGGCGACATGGCTCGCGCCGTATGGCGTGCCGCCTGTGCGCGTGGTGTTGAGCGCGGGCTCGGTGAAGGGGATGCCGGCCACGACGCAACCGTGGTGCAGCAAGGGCAGCAGCATGGACAGCAAGGTCGATTCCTGGCCGCCGTGCAGGGTGCTGGTGGAGGTGAAGACGCCGGCCGGCTTGCCGACCAGCGTGCCGCTGGCCCATTCGGCGCCGAGGCCGTCGATGAAATGCTTGAGCGGCGCGGCCATGTTGCCGAAGCGCGTGGGGCTGCCGAGCAGCAGGCCGGCGCACTCGGCCAGGTCCTCGCGCACGACGTACGGCGCGCCTTCCTCCGGAACGGGCGGCGCCGCGGCCTGCGTGACCGGCGCCACCGGCGGCACCGTGCGCAGGCGCGCGGCCATCCCCGGGACCTCGCCGACGCCGCGCGCGCCCTGGCGCGCAAGGCGGGCCACCGAG
>DASWQG010000090.1:0-3441 GCA_036403775.1 Luteimonas sp. | reverse complement strand
TGCCGGGCGGCAACGGCGCGGGCTTGGGGGATGGTGACGGCTCGGGCGGGCGCGAGCCCAGGCCGGTCAGTTCGGTCAGCCGCTGCTTCATCAGGTCGCCGAAGGCGCCGTCCGGGATCTGCGCCAGGTAGGGCTTGCAGCGCTCGGCCAGCCGCGCCTTGCCGTCGAGCGTGCCGAGGTTCACGTCGGCGGTCAGCTGCGCATAGAAGAACTCGGACAACGGCGTCGCCTCGCGCAGTCGCGCGTCGAAGCCCGCGCTGCCTTCCTGGCGCACGATGGTGTCCGGATCCTCGCCTTCGGGCAGGAACAGGAAGAACGCCTGGCGGCCCTCGCGCATGCGCGGCAGCACCGATTCCAGCGCCTTCCACGCGGCGGCACGGCCGGCGCGATCGCCGTCGAAGCAGAAGTAGACGTCCGGCGCGTTGCGGAACAGCAGCTCGGCGTGATCGGGCGTCGTCGCGGTGCCGAGCGTGGCCACCGCCTGGGTGACGCCGTACTGCGCCAGCGCGACGACGTCCATGTAGCCTTCCACTACCACCAGGCGATCGAGCTTGCTGTTGGCCTGCTTCGCCTGCCACAGGCCGTAGAGTTCGCGGCCCTTGTGGAACAGCGCGGTCTCGGGCGAATTGAGGTACTTCGGCGCGTCCTCGGGGTCGATCACGCGGCCGCCGAACGCGATCGTGCGCCCGCGACGGTCGTGGATCGGGAACATCAGCCGGTCGCGGAACTTGTCGTAGACCGATCCCTTCTCGTTCTTCGAGAACAGCCCGGCGCGCTCGAGCAGCTGCATGCGCCGCGGATCGGTGCCGAGCGCGTCGCGCAGGGCGTTGAAGCCGTCGGGCGCGTAGCCGATGCCGTAGCGCTCGACGATCGCCGGATCGATCGCGCGCTTTTCGACGTAGGCGCGCGCCTTGTCGCTGGCCGCCAGCTGCCGGCGGAAGAACTGCGCCGCGGCTTCGAGCGCCGCGTACAGGTCGCGGGTGCCGCTGTCCTCGTTCTTCTGCCGGGTGTCGCGCGGCACTTCCATGCCCACGCGCCGGGCCAGTTCGTCCACCGCGTCGAGGAACTCGAGGCGGTCGTAGTTCAACAGGAAGGAGATCGCGGTGCCGTGCGCGCCGCAGCCGAAGCAGTGGTAGAACTGCTTGGTCGGCGAGACGGTGAACGAGGCCGAGCGCTCGTCGTGGAACGGGCAGCGCGCCGCGTACTCCTTGCCCTGGCGCTTCAACGGCACCCGCGCCTGCACCACCTCGACGAGGTCGGTGCGGGCGAGCAGGTCATCGATGAAGGCGTCGGGGATGCGGGCCATGCTTGCGTGGGCGGCACTCGGGTGGTGAAGTAGCCAACGGTTCCTGGGGGAGGCGCCTGGCGATGAGACTGCATTCCAAGTTGCGGCGGTGGCCGCTCCTGCTGGCGGCCCTGCCGCTGTTCGCGCTGGCCCAGGAGCCTCCCCGGCAGGCCATCCTCGCCTTCCAGATGGCGGTGGACGACCAGGGCCGGCCGACCGCGATCGAACCGCCGCAAGGCCTGCCGCCTAGTATCGGCGAAACGGTGGCCACGTGGGCCAAGGGGCTGCGCTTCGTCCCGGCGAGCGTCGACGGCGTGCCGCAATCGTCCACGACGACGCTGCGGGTGACGTTCGATACCTCGGATCCGAATGCGGTCGCGATCGCCAGGGCCGTGACCGGTCCCGGCGTGGTCTTCGGCGACCTCCCGCCGGGGCCGGACAACGATGCCGCCGGCTACTTCGTCGTCGAATACGACGCGGCCGGACGGGTCACGCAGGTGGTGCTGGACGAGGCGCACTCGCCGATGTCGAGCAAGAAGTTCACGCGCTGGGCGGACCGCTTCCTCTCGGGCGCGCGCTTCACGCCGGAGACGGTGGCCGGGCAACCGGTGCCGGGCAGCGTCCGGATCCCGCTGTTGTATTGCCATCGGCCCGCGCGCTGCGACGTGACGCTGGCGCCGCTGCCCGGTTCGGGCGCACCGGTGCCGAACGAGATCATCCCGACTTCGGTGCTGGCGCGGATGGCAGTTCCGGCCGAGCCCGGCCAGTAACGCCGCTCAGCTCGCCAGGCGCAGCTTCACCAGCTTCGAGACCTCGCCCATGTCGGCCTGGCCCGCCAGGCGCGGCTTCAGCACGGCCATCAGCTTGCCCATGTCGGAGGGGCTGGCGGCGCCGGTCTCCGCCACGGCGGCCTCGATTGCGGCCTGGATCGCGGCGGCGTCGAGCTTGGCCGGCAAGTAGGTCTCGATCACCGCCAGTTCGGCGCGCTCGATGTCGGCCAGGTCCTGGCGGCCGGCGGCGTCGTACTGGCTGATCGAGTCGCGGCGCTGCTTGACCATCTTTTCCAGCACGGCCAGCACCTGGGCGTCGTCGAGCTCGATGCGCTCGTCGACCTCCTTCTGCTTGATCGCCGCGTTGATCAGGCGGATCACGCCCAGGCGGGCCTTGTCGCCGCCCTTCATGGCGGCCTTCATGTCGTCGGTGAGCTGGGTCTTGAGGGACATGGTGTGCTCCGGAGGGGGGGCAGCCGACCATGGGTCGGCGCTACAGAAACAACGAAGGCCGGTCACGCGGGGCGTGCCGGCCTTCGGGAATGCGTCGGGTGCGCGGCCGGGGCCGCGGCGACCTCAATACATCCGCTGGCGCTTGGTGACGTCGCGCGAGCTGCGGCGGGCCTGGCGCTTCACCGCGGCGGCGGCCTTGCGCTTGCGCTCCTGGGTCGGCTTCTCGTAGAACTCGCGCTTGCGGGTCTCGGCGAGGACGCCGGCCTTCTCGCAGGTGCGCTTGAAGCGACGGAGGGCAAACTCGAAAGGCTCGTTTTCGCGGACTTTGACGCTGGGCATGCGATATCTCTGTTGAGGGTCCCGCCACGACGGGCAGGGGAAGCCGCGTATGATAGCGGCTCCCCCTCTGGGCGCGCAACTGCTTGATCGTCCTCGGCATCGAGACCTCCTGCGACGAGACCGGCGTGGCGGTGTACGACACCAGCCGCCCCGGCGCCGATGGGCTGCGCGCGCACGCCGTGTACAGCCAGGTGGCCCTCCACGCCGAGTACGGCGGGGTGGTCCCCGAGCTGGCCAGCCGCGACCACGTCCGCAAGCTGCTGCCGCTGGTGCGCCAGACCCTGGCCGAGGCCGGCCTCTCCACCCGCGACCTGGACGGGGTGGCCTACACGGCCGGACCCGGGCTGGTCGGGGCCCTGCTGGTCGGCGCCGGGGTGGCCCGCGCCCTGGCGTGGGCGCTGGAGGTGCCGGCCATCGCCGTGCACCACATGGAAGGCCACCTGCTGGCCCCGTTGCTGGAGGATCCCGACCTCGCGCCGCCGTTCGTCGCCCTGCTGGTCTCCGGCGGCCACACCCAGCTGGTCGCGGTCGAGGCCCTCGGCCAGTACCGGCTGCTGGGCGAGACCCTGGACGATGCCGCCGGCGAGGCCTTCG
>DASWQG010000089.1:0-5874 GCA_036403775.1 Luteimonas sp. | reverse complement strand
GCCACCGCCATGCCGCCGTCCGCGCGCTTGCGCGCGACGAGCACGAGGTTCATGTCCGCCTGCGCGGCGACCGGCTGGCCGTCCCTCAGCACCGGCTCGAAACGCAAACCCGGGACGAGCTGGGCGACCAGGTCGATGATCGCAGGCGTATGCGACGAGGCGTCGCGGATTTCGTGCCCGGTCACGGCGCCCTGTTCGTCCACCTGGATCGTGCCGCGGACTGCGAGGCTGGCCTCGGCCTCGGAGGCCGGCACGTCACTGGCCTGGACGACGCCGGCACCCGCCAGCAGGAAGGAGGCAAGCAGTATGCTCGCGAGCAGGTGGCGCATGACGGACTCCGGATTTTCCCCGACCCGGAGCTTACCCGCGCGAGCCGCGACGACGCAAAACACGCGGTCGCCGATGCGCTTGCGCGCTATTCAGGCACGTCCACCCGGCTCACCGCGTCCGCGGGCGGCAGCGCGAAGCGTTCGCCCAGCGCGATGTCGATCTTCGCCGCCTTCGCCCGGCCAGAGGGCCGGCGTCCGTCGCGGCGCGCAGCCGGCGCCGCCTCCAGCGCGAGGCTGGCGGTCGGAACCGCACGTGCAGGCGCCTGCCCGTCGTGCTGCTCGACCAGCGTCGCGATCATCAGGTCCATGACCCGTCCGAACGCGCTCCTACGGGGCGCGTCCCCTTCCACGCCGACGTCGACCGTTGCCAGGTCGACCACGGGTTGCGCGGGCGCCTGTTGCGCGGACGCGAGCCGCGGGACGGCGCCGAGCAGGAGCAGCGAAAGGATGGAAAGTGCGAGGCGCATTGGGGCGTGGGTCGCGCGGACGGGACGGCCGTCCTGTTGCGTGCAGGCTAGGGCGCGCGGCTTGCAGTCATCGTGAAACCGAACCGCGCAGGATGAACCCCCGATGACGCGCCGGAGACCTGCAGGCCGCGTGAAGAACGCCTTAATCCGGCGGATGGTTCAATCCCCGCCTCGACGCGTCACGTGGGCGAGGGGGCCCGCGACCAATGGATGACCAGAGCGCGGCCCCCGGCTGTGACGACCAGTGGTTCGACCAGGCCAGCGACGACACGTACCGGCGCCTGGTCGACTCCGTTCCCGATTACGCGATTTTCCTGCTCGATGCGGGCGGGCATGTCCGCACCTGGACGCCGGGCGCGCAGCGCATCAAGGGCTACCGCCCCGAAGAGGTGATCGGCCGCCATTTCTCGCTGTTCTATCCGCAGGAGGCGCTGGACCGGAACTGGCCCGCGCACGAGCTGGAGGTCGCCGAGCGGGAGGGCCGCTACGAGGAAGAGGGCTGGCGCAAGCGCAAGGACGGCAGCCTGTTCTGGGCGAACGTGATCATCACCGCCATCCGCGACGAGCGCGGGACGCTGCGCGGCTTCTCCAAGATCACCCGCGACCTGACCGAGCACCGGCAGCAGCAGGAGGCGCTGCGCCGCAGCGAGGAACGCTTCCGCCTGCTGGTCGAGGGCGTCCAGGACTACGCGATCTTCATGCTCGACCCGGAAGGCCGCGTGGCCAGCTGGAACCTGGGCGCCGAGAAGATCAAGGGCTACCGCTCCGACGAGATCCTGGGCCGGCATTTTTCCGTGTTCTATCCGCCGGAGGTCGTGGCCAACGGCTGGCCGGCGCGCGAGCTGTCGCTGGCGTTGTCGGAAGGCCGGCTGGAGGACGAGGGCTGGCGGCTGCGCAAGGATGGCAGCCGCTTCTGGGCCGCCGTGGCGATCACGCCCTTGTACGACGATGCCGGCCGCCACATCGGCTATGCGAAGGTCACCCGCGACCTCACCGACCAGCGCCGCGTGCAGGCGCTGGAGGACGAGGGCCGGCGCATGACCACGTTCCTGGCGATGCTCGGCCACGAGCTGCGCAATCCGCTGGCGCCGATTTCCAATGCGGTGTCGGTGATGCAGCTGGAGAAGATCGAGTCGGAGAACATCCGCCGTTGCCGCGACATCATCGCCAGGCAGCTGGCGCACATGACGCGCCTGGTCAACGACCTCCTCGACGTCGGCCGCATCACCGCCGGCAAGATCCGGCTCGAGGTTTCGCAGGTCGACCTCGCCTCGGTCGTGCGCGAGGCGGTCGAGATGGCCGAGCCCGAGGCCCTGCGCCGCTCGCACGTGCTGCGGCTGGACGTGCGGGCGCCGGATGCGCGGATCCGCGGCGATCGCGCGCGGCTGCTGCAGGTATTCAGCAACCTCCTGCACAACGCGGTGAAGTTCACCCCGGACGGCGGCGCCATCGACCTCTCGCTGGACGTGCGCGACGGCTGGGCGGAGGTGTCGGTGCGCGACAACGGGCCGGGCATCGCGGCGGCTCGGCTGCGCGACATCTTCAACCTGTTCGTCCAGGGCGACGAGCAACCGGGCCACCTGGGCCAGGGCCTCGGCCTGGGCCTGAGCCTGGTGCAGCAGCTGGTGGCGCTGCACGAGGGCGAAGTCGCGGCCTACAGCGCCGGCATCGAAGGCAAGGGCTCGGAATTCATCGTGCGCCTGCCGCTGGCGCCGGCACAGGAGGTCCAGGCGCGCCGGTAAAAAAAGAGCCCCGCCGAAGCGGGGCCAAGATCCCTCGTCCCTGGAGGGTCCTAGTAGCCGAGCACCTGCATCACCAGGCCCGTGGCCAGCTGCACCATCAGGTACTCGTTGCTGTTCGGGTAAGGGCGCACCCAGCCGTAGCCGGCCGGCGGCGGCGCCAGGCGGTACGCGCGGTAGTCGTCGATGCGATAGCGCGGCTGCAGGTACACCGTCGGGATCCGCTGGCCGCGGCGCCATTCCTGCTTGTACCAGCCCAGGTGCAGGCCGTTGTCGTGGCGACGCCCGTCGCGCCAGTCGCGGTCGCGGCGATCATGGCGATCATGGCGGTCGTGGCGGTCGTGGCGGTCGTAGCGGTCGTAGCGGTCGTGCTGCCAGGCGGCGGCCGGCGGGCCGTGGTGCTTGTGTCCGCGCTTGTGCTTGCCATCCGCCAGCGCGGTCGCCGGCGAAGCCAGCAGCGCGGCGACGGCAGCGGCCATCAGTGTCTTCGGGAACCCGGTCATGTCGGCACTCCTTCTTTCGGGGCGTGCCTCGAATCTAGGACGCGACGGATGAATGGAGGGCCGACCAGGGCCCGCCTTCGCGCGATTTTTCGCCCGGGTTCAGCGCGGGGCGGGCGTCCGGTTCAGCGACGTGCGCGCCATGCGCACGCCGGGCCGGCGCTCACTCGTCCTGCAGGTAGGGCTCCACCGTGCCCTTGAGCTTCATGGTCATCGGGTTGCCGCGGCGGTCCAGCGACTTGCCGACGACCACGCGGATCCAGCCTTCGCTGATGCAGTACTCCTCGACGTTGGTGCGCTCGCTGCCGTTGAAGCGGATGCCGACGCCGCGCTCGAGGAGGGCGGCATCGTGGAAGGGGCTGCGCGGGTCGAGGGACAGGCGGTCGGGGAGCGTGTCGGTCATGGCGCAAGGATAAGCCATCCCGCGGGGTTCAGCCGCCTTCGCCGGGCGTCCGCGATGCGCGCAGCCGCTCCAGCTCCAGTTCGTCGCGCCGCTCCTGCTGGCGGCGCAGCTCCTCGCGCCGCTGCGCCTCGACCTCCTCCGCGCTCGGCATCTCGTGCAACGACAGGCCCACCGCCGCGGCGCGCTCGGGCTCGCCGCGCTGGCTCTTGAGCTTGATCGCCAGGCGAAGCTCGTTGGCCGAGTCGGCGTTGCGGATCGCCTCGTCGTAGGAGATCAGGCCGTCGTTGTAGAGCTCGAACAGGGCCCAGTCGAACGTGCGCATGCCGAGCTCGCGCGACTTGTTCATGATGCCCTTGAGCTCGTTGAACTCGCCCTTGAAGATCTTCTCCGCGATGGTCGGCGTGTTGAGCAGGATCTCGATGGCGGCCACGCGGCCCTGGCCGTCCTCGCGGCGGATCAGCCGCTGCGACACGATCGCCCGCAGGTTCGCCGAGAGGTCCATCAGCAGCTGCGTGCGCCGCTCCTCCGGGAAGAAGTTGATGATGCGTTCCATGGTCTGGCTGGCGCTGTTGGCGTGGAGCGTGCTCAGGCACAGGTGCCCGGTCTCGGCGAAGGCGATGGCATGCTCCATGGTCTCGGCGTCGCGGATCTCGCCCACCAGGATCACGTCCGGTGCCTGGCGCAGCGTGTTCTTCAGCGCGTTGTGCCAGCTGTGGGTGTCGACCCCGACCTCGCGGTGGCTGACCAGCGACTTCTTCGAGACGTGCGCGTATTCGACGGGGTCCTCGACGGTGATGATGTGACCGGCCGACGTGCTGTTGCGGTGGTCGACCATGGCCGCGAGCGTGGTGGACTTGCCCGAGCCCGTGCCGCCCACGAGCAGCACCAGGCCGCGCTTCTCCATGGCCACCGACTTCAGCACCTCGGGCAGGCGCAGCTTGTCGAAGCTGGGGATCTCGGCGGCGATCGTGCGCAGGACCATCGCCACCTGCCCCTGCTGCACGTAGACGTTGACCCGGAACCGCGACACGCCGGGGACGTTGATCGCGAAGTTGCACTCCATCTCGCGGGCGAATTCGGCGCGCTGCTTGTCGTTCATCAGCGCGTCCGCCAGCCGCGCGGTGGCCTCGCCGCCGAGCTTCTCGCGCGCCATCGGCGTCATCTGCCCGTGCGCCTTCATGCTGGGCGGGTAGTCGGCGGCGATGAACAGGTCCGATCCGCCCGCGCGCGCCATCGCGGCGAGCAGCTTGTGCATGGTGGTGCGGGCGGGATCCTCGCGCGGTGCATCCATGGCGTGTGCAACTCCCAGGTTCCCGGCTCCAGTGCGGGCGTGGCCGCAGGTTGCCACGGCGACGGCGAAATTGCGGTGACGCCTTTCACCAATCGCGCTCGCGGGCCTTTGACGCGTCGCGCGCTAGGGTGCGCGCAATGCCCATTCCGCGCGTCCAGGACGAGGCCCTCGAAGCGGAAGCGCGCGCGGCGCGCGTGGCGGAGGTCGCCCCGGCCGATCCGTTGAGTCCGGCCGAACGCTACGGCGAACTGTTCGAGGCCGTGCAATTGGGCCGGGTCTTCGACGACAGCAAGACCTTCGTGGACTGCATCCCGCGCGCGCATCCGGACGCGATCCTCGACGAGTACCGGGCGCGCCGCGGCGAGCCGGGTTTCGACCTCGCCCGCTTCGTCGGCGAGCGCTTCGAGTCGGTGCAGCCGCCGCCAAGTGACTACGTTTCCGACCCCGAGCAACCGCTGCGCGCGCACATCGACGGCCTGTGGGACGTGCTGACCCGCCATCCGCGCCAGCACCGGCCCTACTCGTCGCTGCTGCCGCTGCCCTGCGCCTACGTGGTGCCGGGCGGCCGCTTCGGAGAGCTGTACTACTGGGATTCGTACTTCACCATGCACGGCCTGGCCGCGAGCGGGCGCCACGACCTGTTGCGCGACATGGCCGACAACTTCGCCTGGCTGATCGACCACTACGGCCACGTGCCCAACGGCAACCGCAGCTATTACCTGAGCCGCTCGCAGCCGCCGGTGTTCGCGCTGATGGTCGAGCTGTTCGAGCGCCATGGCGTGCGCGAGGCGCTGCGCTACCTGCCGCGGTTGCGCCGCGAGCATGCCTTCTGGATGCGCGGCGCCGAGGGCCTGGGGCATGGCGAGGCGCGCGCGCATTGCGTGCGCATGGACGATGGCGCGCTGCTCAATCGCTACTGGGACGCCGTCGACCGGCCGCGCGAGGAGGAATACCTGGAGGACCTCACCACCGCCCGCGCGCAGACGGCCCGGCCCGAGCGCGAGGTGTTCCGCGACCTGCGCGCCGCCGCCGCCTCGGGCTGGGACTTCAGCTCGCGCTGGTGCGACGAGGGCGGCGACCTGTCCAGCACGCGCACGACGACCTTCGTCCCGGTGGACCTCAACGCCTTCCTGTTCGCGCTGGAG
>DASWQG010000088.1:0-2732 GCA_036403775.1 Luteimonas sp. | reverse complement strand
CGCGCCCCTGGACCAGCCGGTGAACGGCCCGCACCCCTACACCTCCTGGATCCTGCGCCTGCCGGTGCGCGAAGCCGACGGCTCGCTCGGCTTCTCGCCGGCGCTGCTGCAGAAGAAGGAATCGTCCGCCGCCGACTACCTGCCGCTGACCCGCGCCAACCTCGTCCGCCAGGCCTTCAAGTTCCTCGGCGAGCGCTACGGCTGGGGGCACTCGTACAACGGGCGCGACTGCAGCGGCTTCGTCTCCGAGGTCTACCGCAGCATGGGCGTGCAGCTGCCGCGCAACACCAGCGACCAGTCGGTGAGCCCGGCCTTCGAACGCACGCACTTCGACGCCTCCAGCACGCGCGCCGAGCGCATGGCCGCGGTGGCGAAGCTCGACGTCGGCGACCTGATCTACATCCCGGGCCACGTGATGATGTACGTCGGCCGCATCGGCGACGCGCCCTACGTGATCCACGACACCAACGGCGGCAGCTACCTGGGCGTCGACGGCGAGCTGCATTCCATGCACCTCAACGGCGTCTCGCTGACCCCGCTCGTGCCCCTGCGCTTCGGCCAGGACCACGACTACATCGACCGCATCACCAACATCGTCCGGGTGGCCGCGCAGCCATGAAGGTCATTGCATGAAGATCACCGACATCCGTTTCGGCATGCTGCGGGTCCCGCTGAAGACCCCGTTCAAGACCGCGCTGCGCACCGTCGAGCAGGTCGAGGACGTGGTGGTGATGAGCCACACCGACAGCGGCCACGTCGGCTACGGCAGCGCGCCCGCCACCGCCGTGATCACCGGCGACACCCACGGCTCGATCGTGGACGCGGTGCGCCACTACATCGCGCCGCGCATCGTCGGCCTGGACATCGCCAACCTCAACCGCATCACCCACCTGGTGCAGGGCGCGATGGAGAAGAACTCCAGCGCCAAGGCCGCGGTGGAGATCGCGGTGCACGACCTGTGGGGCCAGCTGTACGGCGCGCCGCTGTACAAGCTGCTCGGCGGCGGCGACCCGGTGATCACCACCGACATCACCATCAGCGTGGACACCATCGACAAGATGGTCGCCGATTCGATCGCCGCCGTGGACCGCGGCTTCGACTCGCTGAAGATCAAGGTCGGCAAGGACATCGGCGTGGACATCGAGCGGACCAAGGCGATCCACGCCGCGGTCGAAGGCCGCGCGCTGCTGCGCCTGGACGCGAACCAGGGCTGGACGGCCAAGCAGGCGGTGTATGCGCTGCAGACGCTCGAGGAGGCCGGGGTCAAGCTGGAACTGGTGGAGCAGCCGGTCAAGGCGTACGACCTGGAGGGCCTGCGCTACGTCACCGAGCGCGTGCACACGCCGGTGATGGCTGACGAGAGCGTGTTCGGCCCGATGGAAGTCATCGAGCTGATCCGGATGCGCGCCGCCGACATCGTCAACATCAAGCTGATGAAGACCGGCGGCATCTCCAACGCGGTCCGGATCGCCGACATCGCCAGCCTGCACGGAATCGACTGCATGATCGGCTGCATGCTCGAGTCCAGCATCGGCGTGGCCGCGGCGGTGCACCTGGCGGTGGCCAAGGCCAACGTGATCACCAAGGTGGACCTGGACGGGCCGTCGCTGTGCCAGTACGACCCGGTCGAGGGCGGGGTCGTGTTCAACGAGTCCGAGATCTCGATCACCGATGCGCCGGGGCTGGGCATCCGCGAGATCCGCGGGCTGGTGCCGCTGGCCGAGCACAAGGCCGCCTGACGCCCATGTCGGCGCTGGTCAAGATCCGTTCGGAACGCGACCAGATGTCGGCGATCGAACGCCGCATCGCCGACTTCATCCTCGAGAACGCCCAGCTGCTGCGCGACTATTCCTCGCAGCAGCTGGCGAACGCGCTGGGCATCAGCCAGTCCAGCGTGGTCAAGTTCTGCCAGAAGCTCTCGTTCAAGGGCTACCCGGACCTCAAGCTCTCGATCAGCGAGGCGCTGGTGCGGGCCGACAATGGCGAGGCCGTGGCCGAGGCGCCGGCCACGCCGGACGAGCGCAAGCGCACCCTCGCCTCGACCCTGTGGCGGCGCAAGTCGGAGGCCGAGGAAGCGACCCGGCTGATCAACCCGCCGGAAGCCATCGCCACGGCCACCGACGCGATCGCCGCCGCCGGCCGGGTCTTCATCATCGGCCTGGGCGAGGACGACATCCACGCGCGCGCCTTCGCGCTGAAGCTGTCGCTGCTCGGCATCCTCACCGTGCACAACTTCGACACCGCGCACATGACCGCGAGCATGTCCGCGGCGCAGCCCGGCGACGTGCTGCTGGTGTTCTCCGAGCACGGCAAGCAGCCGGCGCTGTGCCAGCTCGGCCGCTATTTCCGCGGCCACGGCGGCCGCGTGATCAGCGTCACCCGGCACACCTCCAATGCGCTGCGCGCGCACGCGGACGTGTCGCTGCTGGTGTCCGCGCACGACGACCGCGCGCACATCGAACCCCTGCTCTACCACTCCGCCCTGCAGCACCTGCTGGACGGCCTGTTCGTGATGCTGTGCGAGGCCGACGCCGAGCGACATGCGCGCCTGCAGGCGAACCTGGAGCGGATCCAGCCGCTGCTCGAACCCTGATGCCGGGCGCCCCCCGGCACGACTTGGACCCGACTGCATGAGTGCAACCGCGCGCATCCTCACCGGCCTGGCGGCCGGCGCCCTCCTCGGCCTGCTGCTGGCCTGGCTCGATCCCGCGCTCGGCGTGCGGGTCGCCGAC
>DASWQG010000087.1:0-2953 GCA_036403775.1 Luteimonas sp. | reverse complement strand
GAACCGAGCGCGGCCGTGCGTGCGCGGGTGGTCGCGGCGCGCGAACGCCAGCTCGCCCGGGCGGGCGCGCCGAATGCCCGGCTCGGCCAGCGCGCGACCGCGCAGCATTGCCGCCTGTCCCCGGGCGACCAGGCGCTGCTGGAGCGCGCCATCGAGCAGCTGCAGCTGTCCGCGCGGGCGATGCACCGGATCCTGCGCGTGGCCCGCACGGTCGCCGACCTCGAGGGCGCCGACCGCATCGGCACGGCGCACCTCACCGAGGCACTGGGCTATCGCAACCTGGACCGTGGCGTGGGCTGAGCGGTCACACGCGTCCGGTAACATCGGGGCATCGCCCCCGGGGAGCCCGCGACTGGACAGCCTGGCCGCCATCGACCTGCGCCTGCTCGGCTTCGCACTGCTGGTGCTGGCCGGCGTGGCCTCGTCGTTGCTGGCGCGCCGCTTCGGCGCGCCGCTGCTGCTGGTGTTCCTGCTGCTGGGCGTCGCGCTGGGCGTGGACGGGCCCGGCGGGATCCGCTTCGCCGACACCCACCTGACCTACCTGGTCGGTTCGCTGTGCCTGGCGATCATCCTGTTCGACGGCGGCCTGCGCACGCGCGCGCAGCAGGTGCGCGGCGCGGTCATGCCCTCGGTGGTGCTGGCCAGCGTCGGCGTCCTGCTCACCGCGGTGCTGACCGGCCTGGCGGCGTCTAAGCTGCTCGACCTGCCGCTGTTGCAGGGCCTGCTGCTCGGCACCATCGTCAGCTCCACCGACGCCGCCGCGGTGTTCTTCCTGCTGCGCGTCGGTGGCCTGCACCTGGAGCGCCGCACGGGGGCGACGCTGGAGGTCGAATCCGGCAGCAATGACCCGACAGCCGTGTTCCTGACCATCGCGCTCACCAGCTGGATCGCCGGCGACCACGGCACCGGCGTGGTGGAGGTCGCGGTGAGCGTGGTGCAGGCGGCGGTCTTCGGCCTGGCGCTGGGCTACGGCGGCGGCCGCCTGATCGTTGCCGCGTTCAACAAGCTCGACCTGCCCTCGGGCCTGCATCCGTGGATGGCGCTGGCCGCGGCGCTGGCGCTGTTCGCGATCACCAACCGCCTGGGCGGCAGCGGCTACCTCGCGGTGTACCTCGCCGGCATCGTCGTCACCAACCGCCCCCTGCGCGGGCGCCACCAGCTGGTCGCGATGCAGGATGCGATCACCTGGTTCGCGCAGCTGATCATGTTCATGCTGCTCGGCCTGCTGTCGGCGCCGCACGCGCTGCTGCCGATCCTGTGGCCGGCGCTCGGCGTCGCCGCCTTCCTGATGTTCGTCGCGCGGCCGGTGACGGTGTTCCTGTGCCTGGCGCCGTTCCGCTACCGGTTCGCCGAGCAGGTGTACATCGCCTGGGTCGGCCTGCGCGGCGCGGTCGGCATCTTCCTGGCCTCGATCCCGCTGCTGGCGAACCTGCCCAATGCGTGGATGTACTTCAACGTCGCCTTCGTGGTGGTGGTGACCTCGCTGGTGGTGCAGGGCTGGTCGCTGGCGCCGATCGCCTATCGCCTGGGTGTCGCCGTGCCGCGCGCCGACCCCAACACGCGGCGCGTGCGGCTGGACCTGCCCGGCCAGCTGGAATCGGAGATGGTCGGGTACCGGGTGGCACCGGGCAGCGCCGCGCTGCGCGGCACGGACTGGCCGGGCCAGGTGCAGCTGGCGATGGTGGTGCGCGACGAGCGCATCCTGCTGCCGGCCGATGCCGGTCCCTTGCAGGCCGACGACTACGCCTACTTCATCGCACCGGATGCACAGGCGCCGAAGCTCGACTGGCTGTTCGCCGACGGCAGCGCCGCGCGCCAGGCCGAGCAGGACACCTTCGGCAGCTTCATCCTCCCGGGCGACGTGCCGCTCGGCGAGCTCGCGCAGTTCTACAGCCTGCCGCTGCCCAAGCGGATCGCCGGCACGACCGCCGCGCAGCTGTTCGACGAGCGCTTCGACCGCGAGCCGATGGTCGGCGACCGCCTCGCCATCGGCCGCGCGATCCTGGTCGTCCGCGAGGTCGACGACGACCGCGTCAGCAAGATCGGCCTGCGCTTCGCCGGCGTCGGCGAGCGGCTGATCTCCGGCTGATCTCCCTTCTCCCCGCCGGGCGGGGAGATGGTGGCGCACAGCGCCGGATGAGGGGTGCTGTCAGCGCGGCCACACCAGATGGTTCGGGTCCAGTTCCGACGTCGTCATCCGGTCCGCGCGAATGCCGAATCCGCAGACCGCCAGCGGTCCGTCCACGTAACCGGTGAGGCCAAACGCCTCCTCGATGTCGACCTCGTTGATCGCGGCGGTGATGAAAGCACCCAGCCCCTGCTCCGTGGCGGACAGGAACAGCGTCTGCGACAGGTGGCCGACGTCGAGGATGCAGACGCGGTAGGCCTTGGAGTGGTTGCGGTACTTCCAGAAGTTGCGCGCGAAGCGCGGCGCCAGCACCACCAGCACGTGCGCGTCGGCAAACCATTGCTGGCCGACCACCGCGACGCGCGCGAAGGCGTTGAGTGCTTCCGGCGTGCCGTTCCACGGCAGCCGCTGCAACGCGTGCTCGCCGGCGCGGTAGTGGTAGAGCCCGTGCGCGATGCCTTCCACCCGTTGCACCACCATGTAGGCCTCGGTCGGGTGCAGCGCGCCGCCGGAGGGACTGGTCTTCTTCATCACGTCGAAGTCATCGGCCGCATGCGCCTCGCCGCGCGCACCGAACACGCGCTCGAGCAGCCGCGAGAGCTGCGCCTGCGGCAACTGCGAGCCCGTGTCGAAGTTGCGGCAGCTGTTGCGGCGGTCGAGCAGCGCATCGAAGCCGGTGCGCGGCGCGCGCGCCAGGGCGACCGTGGCACCGCCATCCTGGCGCCGGTGCAACATCGGCGGCGGCGGACCGTAGCGCGCGCGCAAGCCCACCGAGGTGTGCAGGCCTTCGTCCTTCGCTTCCTGCACCGAGTCCAGCCCCTGCCA
>DASWQG010000086.1:0-4552 GCA_036403775.1 Luteimonas sp. | reverse complement strand
GGCGTCGGTGGCCACGACCCGCGCGCGCGGGCGTTCCAGCGCCAGCGCCAACGCGATCGCGCCGCTGCCGGTGCCCAGGTCGGCGATGCGCGCCGCCGCGCCCGCAGGCAGGCGTTCCAGCGCGAGCTCGACCAGCCGCTCGGTCTCGGGCCGAGGGATCAACGTGTCCGGCGTGACCTCGAGCTCGAACGTCCAGAACCCGCGCTTGCCGGTCAGGTAGGCGACCGGCTCGCCGCCGAGGCGGCGCGCGACCAGCGCCTGGAAGCGCTGCAGCGCGGCCGGGTCCGGCGTTTCGTCGCCGTGGGCGTACAGCCATCCGCGCGTACGCCCCAGCGCATGCGCCAGCAGCAGCGACGCGTCGGCGGGATCGATCCGCGACGACGCGTCGCGCAGCAGCGCGTCGATCCGCACTAGCGCGCGGGGAACAGTGGCTGGCCCTTGCGCGCCGCCACCTGGTCCGCGCACATGCGGATCTGCTCGACCTCCTGCTGCAGTGCGCGCGGGCCGCCTTCGATGTCGGCCATGCGCGCGGCGAACTTCGCCTGCAGCTCGTCGGCCTCGGCGTCGCTGCACATGCCGGCCGCGTAGCCGCCGACCACGGCGGCGCCCGCCGGGGCCAGCTTCGCCGACAGGGCTTCGAAATGCTCGTCCACCCAGGCGCGCAGCGCGGGGCGGGTCGAGGCGTGCCCCATCTGGCCGCCCACCGCGGGGAAGATCTCGTTGCGGCGGAGCAGGCCTTCCTCGAACACCAGCGCGCGCACGCGGGCGTTCAACGCCGCGTCCTCGGTGCCGCCCATCGCCGAGAGCAGCTGGCTGCGCAACACCGCGTCCTGCGTGGCGCGGAAATGCCGCTCCGCGGCGTCGAACGCCGCCTGGCCGCCTTCCTGCACCGCCACCGCCAGCGCGGTGCCGCGCAGGTCCTGCGGGGCGGCGTCCGGATGCAGCGCGCCGTCGCCGCCGAGGCCGAGCACGGCGCGGCCGGCGTCGTTCATGCGCGCGCGCACCGCGGGATCCTCCAGCGTTCCCGCGAAGAAGCCGATCAGCGTGCTGCGCAGCAGCGCGTCGTCGTCGGTCTCGCCCGGCTTCGCCTCGAAGCCGAGCTGCTGCAGCCGGCCGCGGTAGATGTCCGCCACGCGCGCGTGGAACGCGTCGCGCGCGGCGTCGTCGGCCAGCAGGTATTCGGCCATCCACTCGGTGCTGCCCATGCCCGCGGTGACGGTCTGCCGCACCGGCGCCGAGGCGAACTTCGGCAGCGCCGCCAGCAGCTGCGCCGGGGTGAGCTTGCCGGCGCCGTACGCCGCGGTCACCGAGTCCGCGTACACGCGCTGCTCGCGCTCGTCGAGGCGGGCGAACGCGCCGGACAGCGCATCCTGCAGCGACGGCGACAAGGCGAAGCGGTAGTAGCCGTTGCCGTGGGCGTTGGGCATCACCCAGGCCGGGCAGGCCGTCGCGCCCGCGAGTTCCATGCGGCCCTGCTTGCCGGTGAACAGCATCCGCTCGGTGCGCACGTCGTCGCCGCTGCCGTAGCGCACGACCAGCGGGATGCCCCACTCGCCCTCGTCCTTCGCGGTCGAGCCGATCGGCAGGTAGCGCTGCTGCGACAGCAGCAGGGCCGGCTTCGCGCCGCTGCAATCCAGGTCCACGTGCACGAACGGCACGCCGGGCTGGTCGATGAAGGTGGAGAACGCGCTGGCGATCGCCTCCGGCGCGTCGCTCTGCGCGGCGACGGACGCGATCAGGTCGGCGCTCGTGGCGTTGCCGCGCGCGTGCGCCTTCAGGTAGTTGCGGATGCCGGTGCGGAATTGCTCCGGCCCGATGTACTGCTCGAACATGTTCAGCACGGCGCCACCCTTCTGGTAGGTGATGCCGTCGAAGGCCGACTGGATGTCGGTGAAGTCGCGGATCGGCTCGTGCACACGGCGCGTGCTGGCGAGGCTGTCGGCGCCCATCGCGTACAGCGCGCCCTCGAGCAGGCCGCGGTCGGTGTGGGCGCCGGGCTGCAGCTGGCCGTGGATCTTGTTGCCCATCCAGGTGGCGAAGCCCTCGTTGAGCCACAGGTCGTCCCACCAGCGCATGGTCACCAGGTCGCCGAACCACTGGTGCGCCAGCTCGTGCGCGCTCACGCCCCAGAACGACTGGCGGCGGCCGACGGCCGAGGTCTCGTCGGGGAACATCAGGCTGTCGCGGTAGACGATCAGCCCGGCGTTCTCCATCGCGCCGGCCCAGAAGTCCGGGGCGGCGAGGTTGTCGAGCTTGGCGAACGGATAGGGAATGCCGAAGTAGTCCTCCAGCGCGGTGACGATGCCCGGCGTGTTGGCCAGCGAGTAGCGCATGCATCCGCCCTGGCCCGCGGCGGCGATGCCGCGCAGTTCCACCGCCCCGCTGCGCTCGCCGTTGGCCGGGATGTCCGGGCCGTCGACGACGTCCCAGGGACCGACCGCGAAGGCGATGAGGTAGCTCGGCAACGCCTCGGTCTTGGCGACCACCACCTGTTTCATCGGCCCGTCGAGGTCGACGGTCTCGACTTCAGGGGCGTTCGCCACGGCGACGTCGCCGTCCGGCACCACCAGCGTCATCCGCCAGGGCTGCTTGAAGCTGGGTTCGTCGAAGCCCGGGAAGGTGGTGCGAGCGCCCAGCGGCTCCATCTGCGTCATGACGTAGTCGCGGCCGTCGGGCTTCACCTTGTAGGCGCCCTGCAATTCACCGTAGGGCGCGGTGTAGTCGATCGCGATCACGCCGCGGCCGGGCTGGATCGCCTGCGGCGCGGTGAGCTTCAGCACCCCGGACACGTCCACCTCGGCGGCGGACAGTGCCTGGTTGCGGCCGTTCTCGGGCATGTACACCGCGCGGGTGATCTCCAGGCCCTTGCCGTGCATCCAGATGGTGTCGGTGGCGCTGGCCACGTCCACGCTGATGTCCACCCGGCCGGAGAAGCGCGCCTGCGCCGGATCCATGGTCAGCCGCAGGGCGACCTCGCTGGGCACCACGGTGCGCGGCAGCGGCCCGGTGGGCACGTCGCCGGCGGTGGCGGCAGGACTGGCGGCCGCGGCAAGGCCGGTCGCGGCCAGCAGGGCGGTGGCAAGCAGGGTGCGGCGCAGGATCATCGCGGCTCTCGCGTGAAGGGAACCCGCGGAGCCTAACGCGGAGGGGCCGGCCTGCACCCCGTGCCAGAAGTCCCGTCAGCCCTGCACGGAGGCCTGCAGCGCCGCGGCCAGCGCGGCGTCGCCGTTGGCCAGGTCGCGCCAGGCCAGCTCGACGCCGTTGCGGCGGCCCTTCTCCACCAGCTTCAGGCCCTGGCCGTCGATGGGGAGGGTGTAGGGGCGCTCGTCGATCTGGATTTCGCGGCGCAGCGGCTTGTCGAGGGCGGTGGTCATGGTGGTTCCTGCGGGATGGATCAGCGCGTCAGGATCGGCCGCGGGCGTCGTCGCCGGGTGAAGACGCCGGCCCCGCGCGCTGTCGCAGGCCTTGCGACGCGGCTGGGGATAATGGCCCGATGGCGTCCCCTGCCCCCGCTCCGCGCGACGTGCTCGATGGCTTCCACCCCGCGGTGGCGGCCTGGTTCCGGCGCGCGTTCCCGGCGCCGACGCAGGCCCAGGTCCAGGCCTGGCCGGCGATCGCCTCGGGCCGGCACACGCTGGTGGCCGCGCCCACGGGGTCGGGCAAGACGCTGACCGCCTTCCTCGCCGCGATCGACGCCCTGGTGCGCGAGGGCCTGGCGCAGGGCGGGCTGCCCGACGCCACGCGCGTGGTCTACGTCTCGCCGCTGAAGGCGCTGTCCAACGACATCCACCTGAACCTCGAGGCGCCGCTGGCCGGGATCCGCGAGGAACTGGCGCGCCAGGGCCTGCCGGACGTCGCGCTGCGCACGGCGGTGCGCACCGGCGACACGCCGCAGGCCGAGCGCGCCGCGATGCGCAAGCTGCCCCCGCACATCCTCGTCACCACGCCCGAATCCCTGTACGTGCTGCTCGGCTCGGAGTCCGGCCGGGCGATGCTCGCCAGCACCCGCGAGGTCATCGTCGACGAGATCCACGCGCTGGCCGGCAACAAGCGCGGCAGCCACCTGGCGCTGTCGCTGGAGCGGCTGGAGGCGCTCTGCGGCACGCGCCTGACGCGGATCGGCCTGTCCGCCACGCAGAAGCCCATCGAGGCGGTGGCGCGCTTCCTCGTCGCCGACGACGCCTGCGAGATCGTCGACATCGGCTACGCGCGCCAGCGCGACCTGCGGCTCGAACTGCCGCCGGTGCCGCGGCAGCCGGTGATGTCGAACGAACAGTGGGACCTGGTGTACGCGCGCGTCGCCGAACTGGTCGAAAGCCACCGGACCACGCTGGTGTTCGTCAACACCCGGCGCATGGCCGAGCGCACCGCGCGCCACCTGGCCGAGCGCCTGGGCAGGGAGGCGGTGGCGGCGCACCACGGCTCGCTGTCGAAGGAACTGCGGCTGGACGCCGAGCAGCGGCTCAAGGCGGGGCAACTGAAGGTGCTGGTCGCGACCGCCTCGCTGGAGCTCGGCATCGACATCGGCGACGTCGACCTGGTCGTGCAGCTC
>DASWQG010000085.1:0-6917 GCA_036403775.1 Luteimonas sp. | reverse complement strand
CAGAGGTACAGGCCGGGGAGCGCGCCGCGGTAATTGCCCTGGCCCAGCAGCGGTCGGGCGCTGAACATCTGGTCAAGGCTCAGCGCGCCGTGGAAGATGTCGCCGCCGACCAGGCCGAGTTCGCGCTCCAGGTCCAGCGGCGAGAGCGCCTTGTAGCCGAGCACGCTGCGGCGGAAGTTGGGCGCGTAGGCATCCACCGTGTCGATCATGAGCCTGGCGACGGTGTCGCGGTGCGCGTCCCAGCCGCCGCTGCCTTCCGCCAGTTCCGGGTTCACGTGCTGGCAGAACAGGCTGGCGACGTGCTGGCCGGCCGGCGCCAGGGTGTCGTCGAGGGTGGAGGAAATCACCAGCTCGACGATCGGCCGGCGCGCCCAGCCCGGGTTGTGCGCGCGCGACTTCGCGTCGAAGTACGCCTGCTCGAAATAGTCCAGCGACGGGCCGACGAGGATCCCGCTCTGGTGGTGTGCTTGCAGCTGCGTGCCGGGCGCCGCGGTGAAGTCGGGCAATTCCGACAGCGCGACGTTCATCCGGAACGTCCCGGAGGCGCAGCGGTAGCGGTCGATGCGCGCGCCGGTGTCCGTGTCCACGGCATCGCGCGGCACCAGCTGCTGGTACAGCAGCTTCGGGTTGACGTTGGCGACGACCGTCTTCGCGTGCAGCTCGCCGCCACCGGCCAGGCGCACGCCGACCGCGCGGCCGCCGTCCACCAGCACCTGCTCCACCGCGGCATGGGCCTGGATCGCCACGCCGCGCGCCTCGCATTCCAGCGCCATCGCGCGGGTAATCGCGCCCATGCCACCGATCGCGTGGCCCCAGGTGCCCGACTTGCCGTTGACCTCGCCGAACACGTGGTGCAGCAGCACGTAGGCGCTGCCCGGCGTGTAGGGGCTGGCGAAATTGCCGACCACCGAGTCCCAGCCGAGCACCGCCTTCAGCGGCGCGGACTCGAACCAGCTGTCGAGCAGGTCGCCGGCGGACTTGGTGAACAGGTCGAGCAGGTCGCGGCGGCCGGGCATGTCCAGGCGCCGGAGCTGCCTGCCGACCTCGAGCGAGGCGATCCAGTCGGCCAGCACGAAGCGGTCGCTGATGTTCGGCGGCGTGCGCTGCATGAGTTCGCGCAGCACGACGACGACGCGGTCGAGCATCGCGTAGTACGCCGGCAGCCGCTCGGCGTCGCGCACCGACCACTTCGCCACCTCGGCCTGGGTGTGCTCGCCGCCGAGGCGGAAGGCGCGGCCGTCGGGAAGCGGCAGGAAGTTCGCATACGGCCGCTCGACGATGCGCAGGCCGTGCTGGTGCAGGCGCAGGTCGCGGATCACCCTCGGGTTGAGCAGGCTGACGGTGTAGCTGGCGGTGGAATTGCGGAAGCCGGGGAAGAACTCCTCCGTCACCGCCGCGCCGCCGACAATGCCGCGCCGTTCCAGCACGCGCACCTTCAGCCCGGCGCCTGCGAGGTAGGCCGCGCAGACCAGGCCGTTATGGCCGCCGCCGACGATGAGGACGTCGCAATCCGTGCGTGCATTCATGCCCCCAAGGATCGCACGGAAGCCCCTGCGCCAAAACAAAAGCCCCGCCGAAGCGGGGCTCTTGCTCTTGCGCTTGGGCCTAGCCCCCGAGTCGGGGGTGGTCGCCGCCGCAGGCGGCGAAGGCCGGGGGTGGCGCAGCGAAAAGGATTTTTTGGGTTCGCTCCGCGAACTCAGAAATCCATGCCGCCCATGCCACCCATGCCGCCGCCCGGCGGCATCGCCGGCTCTTCCTTCTTCGGCTGCTCGGCGACCATCGCCTCGGTGGTGATCATCAGGCCGGCGATCGAGGCCGCGTTCTGCAGCGCGGTGCGGGTGACCTTGGTCGGGTCCAGGATGCCGAACTCGACCATGTCGCCGTACTCGCCGTTGGCGGCGTTGTAGCCGAAGTTGCCCTTGCCTTCCTTCACCTTGTTCAGGACGACCGAGGGCTCCTCGCCGGCGTTGGCGACGATCTCGCGCAGCGGCGCTTCCATCGCGCGCAGGGCGATCAGGATGCCGTGGTTCTGGTCCTCGTTCGCGCCCTTGAGGTCGGCGATCGCGGCACGCGCGCGCAGCAGCGCGACGCCGCCGCCCGGGACGATGCCTTCCTCGACCGCGGCGCGGGTGGCGTGCAGCGCGTCCTCGACGCGGGCCTTCTTCTCCTTCATCTCGATCTCGGTCGAGGCGCCGACCTTGATCACCGCCACGCCGCCGGCCAGCTTGGCCACGCGCTCCTGCAGCTTCTCGCGGTCGTAGTCCGAGGAGGTCTCCTCGATCTGCGCCTTGATCTGCTTGATGCGGGCCTCGATGTCGCCGGTGTTCCCGGCGCCGTCGATGATCGTGGTGTTCTCCTTGGAGACCTGCACCTTCTTGGCGCGGCCGAGGTCCTTGATCGTCGCCTTCTCCAGCGACAGGCCCACTTCCTCGGAGATCACGGTGCCGCCGGTGAGGATCGCCATGTCCTCCAGCATCGCCTTGCGGCGGTCGCCGAAGCCCGGGGCCTTGACCGCGCAGACCTTGACGATGCCGCGGATGGTGTTGACCACCAGCGTCGCCAGCGCCTCGCCCTCGACCTCCTCGGCGACGATCAGCAGCGGCTTGCCGGCCTTGGCCACACCCTCGAGGACGGGCAGCAGGTCGCGCACGTTCGAGATCTTCTTGTCGTGCAGCAGGATGAACGGATCGTCCAGCTCGGCCGACATCGACTGCTGGTTGTTGATGAAGTACGGCGACAGGTAGCCGCGGTCGAACTGCATGCCCTCGACGACGTCGAGCTCGTTCTCCAGGCCCGAGCCTTCCTCGACCGTGATCACGCCTTCCTTGCCGACCTTCTTCATCGCGTCGGCGATGATGTTGCCGATCGACTCGTCGGAGTTGGCGGAGATGGTGCCGACCTGGGCGATGGCCTTGTCGTCGGCGGTGGGCTTGCTGATGTTCTTCAGCTCGGCGACCGCGGCGGTGACCGCCTTGTCGATGCCGCGCTTGAGGTCCATCGGGTTCATGCCGGCGGCGACGGCCTTGGCACCCTCGCGGATCAGGGCCTGCGCCAGCACGGTCGCGGTGGTGGTGCCGTCACCGGCGTTGTCGGAGGTCTTGGACGCGACTTCCTTGACCATCTGCGCGCCCATGTTCTCGAACTTGTCGGCCAGTTCGATCTCCTTGGCGACGGACACGCCGTCCTTGGTGATCGTCGGCGCGCCGTAGCTCTTCTCGAGCACGACGTTGCGGCCCTTCGGGCCCAGGGTGGCCTTGACGGCATTGGCGAGCGCGTTGACGCCGCGCACCATCTTGGAGCGCGCGTCCTCGCCGAAACGGATTTCCTTGGCAGCCATTGTGATTACCTCGAAAGCGGGAATTGGGGAAAAAAGGGAATGAAGGAACCGGCGCTCAGCCGAGGACGGCGAGGATGTCGTCTTCCTTCACCACCAGGTATTCGGTGCCGTCGAGCTTGACCTCGGTGCCGCTGTACTTGCCGAACAGCACCTTGTCGCCGGCCTTGACCTTGGGCGCGCGCACGGAACCGTTGTCCAGCGCCTTGCCCTCGCCGACCGCGACGACCTCGCCCTTGATCGGCTTCTCGGTCGCGGTATCCGGGATCACGATCCCGCCGGCGGACATCTTTTCTTCTTCCATGCGCTTGATCACGACGCGGTCGTAAAGCGGCTTGATGTTCATTGCAGCCCTCGCAAGTGCTTGATTGGTTGGAAAAACGGGCGGCGATGTTAGCAGTCGCGCGGGGCGAGTGCCAACGACGCAGGCGCGAATGACCCGGCAGAGCGGGACCCACCGGAGATGGGGCGCTTCACCTGGCTTTCAAGAGGTGGGGTATCGGGGGGCGCGCAACGGCGCGCGCAAAAGAAAAAGGGCGCGCATTCCAGGGGAGAATGCGCGCCCGGGTTCGACGCAATCGGGGGTCGCCGCCCAATCGGCTTGCCCCGACTCCTGTCGCCCGACCGAGGCCGGGACCGACATCCGTGTCGTTGGGCCAGAGGATGGACAGGTCCGGCGCGCTTTAGAAGAGGGCGAAGGTCACGGAAAGGCTAGAACCGATAGCCTGCTCCGACACAACCGCCGGAAAACAGGCGCCTTCGGCAGCCGGCGGCGACTAGGGCTATTACAGCTAGACAAGCTTGGGCTAGTGTCGCTAACCGCGCTAGTATCAATAGCAATCTGACTGTGTCCACCCGGAACGCCTCGCATGAGCCACGACAGCCACCCCACCAGCGCCTCCGCCCAGCGCATTCGCCTGGCCCGGCGCGCCGCCGGCCTCTCCCAGGCACAGCTCGCCCTGGAACTGGGCGTCCAGCGCAGCGCGGTCAGCCACTGGGAAGCGCAGCGCGGCAAGCCGAGCATGAACCACCTGCGCCAGCTCGCGCTGCGGACCGGCGTGCAGTTCGAGTGGCTGGCCACCGGCCGCGGCGCGATGACCCCGTCGCCGGACGCGTTGCTCGATTCGATCGCGGCGGTGGATGCGCTGCTGGTCGAGGATCCTCAGGAACGGCGGTTGCTGGCGGCCTTCCGCGAGGCGCCGATGCAGGCCCGGCTGCCGTTGATCGAACTCGCCGAACAGCTGGCCGCGCAGCGCGTCGGGCGCGCGCGCCATCGCGCCACCGGCGGCGAGGGCCTGGCATGAGCGCGGGCGATGCCGTCATCGCCTGCCTGTGCACCTGCCCGGACCAGGCCAGCGCGCGGCGGATCGCGGCCGCGCTGGTCGAGCAACGGCTGGCGGCCTGCGTCAACGTGCTGCCGGGCGTGCATTCGGTGTATCGCTGGCACGACGCCGTCGAGCACGCCGACGAGGTGCTGCTGCTGGTCAAGACGACCCGCGCCGCGCTGCCGGCCCTGCAGTCGCGCCTGCAGGCGCTGCATCCGTATGAACTGCCGGAGCTGATCGCGGTCGAAAGCGCGGGCGGGCTGCCTGCCTACCTGGGCTGGATCGCCGACAATGTCGCGGTGGCCGGACCCTCCGGCGGCAAGGGAGACTGATGTTGGATCCTCGGTGGTGGTGCCGCCCGCGCGCGGCCGCGATGGCCTGGCTGCTGGCGTTGTCCGCCCTGGCCGCGCCGGCATGGGCGATCGACGAGGCGGACCTGCTGCCGGTGGACGAGGCCTTCGTGCTCACCGCGACCGCCCCGCAGCGCGACCGCATCGAACTGGCCTGGCGCATCGCCGACGGCTACTACCTCTACCGCCACCGCATGTCCGCGGAAGTCGTGGGCGGCGGTTTCAGCGGCGCGGGCCTGCAGCTGCCGCACGGGGCGCGCCACACCGACGAATTCTTCGGCGAGGTCGAGACCTTCCGCGAACGCGTGCAGGGGTCGCTGCAGGGCAAGGCCGCCGAGGCCGCCGACCGCGTCACGCTGAAGGTGAAGTACCAGGGCTGCGCCGATATCGGCGTGTGCTATCCACCCCAGGTGCGCACGCTGGCCGTGCGCCTGCCTAACGGCGCGGGCGCCGCGCCGGGACTGCCGTCGGCGCTGCCGCGGAGCGGCGGCCTGCGGCTGCCGGGGTTGTCGCGCGGGCCCGCCAGCGAACCGTTGCCCGAAGCAAGTGCCTTCGGCTTCGAGGCGATCGTCGGCGACGCCCGCACGCTGCTGCTGCGCTTCACGCCCGCGCCGGGTTATTACCTGTACCGCGACCGCAGCAGCTTCCGCATCGAGGGCGCCCCGGACATCGCACCCGGCACGCCGCGCTGGCCCGCGGGCAGCGAGTACCACGACGAATACTTCGGTGACGTGGTGGTGTATTTCGACCAGGTCGACGTGCCGCTGCCGTTGCGGCGCACGCGCACGGCGGCCGCCGACATCCGCCTGGTCGCCACTTTCCAGGGCTGCCAGACCGGAGGCATCTGCTATCCGCCGATGACCCGGACGGTGGCGTTGTCGCTGCCCGAAGCGCCCGTCGCGGGCGCGGCGCAAGCCGGGAGCGAATCCGCCCCGGTGGACGCGGCGGAAACCGCGACCGATGCGGGAGCCGATGCAGTCGCCGCTCCCGCCGCTCCCACACGCGGCATCGCGCCCGGTGGGATTGCGCCCGCAAGTGCGGTGGCCCCTGCCTCCACGCTCCCGCCCGTCGCCGAGGACACGCGCCTTGCCGAAGCATTGGCCGGACAGGCGCGCTGGCTGACCCTGCTCGGCTTCTTCGGCGCGGGCCTGCTGCTCGCGTTCACGCCCTGCGTGCTGCCGATGATCCCGATCCTGTCCGGGCTCATCGCCGGCCAGGGCACGCGCCTGGGCACCGGGCGCGCGCTGCTGCTGTCCTTCGTCTACGTGCTGGCCAGCGCGCTCGTATTCACCGCCGCGGGCGTGGTCGCCGGGCTGGTCGGCGCCAACCTGCAGGCCGCGTTCCAGCAGCCGTGGATCCTGGTGCTGTTCTCGGCGCTGTTCGTGGCCCTGGCGCTGTCCTCGTTCGGGCTGTACGAACTGCAGCTGCCGGCGTCGTTGCGCATGCGCCTGGGCGCGGCCAGCGACCGCCAGCGCGGCGGTTCGCTGTGGGGCGTGGCAGTGATGGGCGCGCTCTCGGCGCTGATTGTCGGGCCGTGCGTCGCGCCGCCGCTGGCCGCCGCGGTGCTCTACATCAGCCAGAGCCAGGATCCGGTGTTCGGCGGCCTCGCGCTGTTCCTGCTGGCAATGGGCATGGGCGTGCCGCTGCTGTTCTTCGGCGTCGCCGCCGGCCGCGGCATGCCGACCAGCGGGCCGTGGATGATCGCGATCCAGCGCGTGTTCGGCTTCGTGTTCCTCGGCGTGGCGGTGTGGATGCTGTCGCGGATCCTGCCGGTGGCGACGACGCTCGCGCTGTGGGGGCTGCTGGCGCTGGCCGCGGCGGCGTGGGCGTTCTCGGCCGGCGCGCGCACGCCGCGCGGTCGGGTCGCCGCGCGGTTCGCCGGCCTGGTGCTGGCCATCGTCGGCGCCG
>DASWQG010000084.1:0-2288 GCA_036403775.1 Luteimonas sp. | reverse complement strand
TCCCGCGGCGATCCGCAGCAGCGGATTGCGCGGGCGGCGCGGCGCGGTGAAGGCGGAGCGGAATGCGTTGCGGTCGACGCGGAAATGCAGTGCGGACATCGTTGGAACTCTTTGCGTGAGACAATCGGCGCGAGCCGGGCGGGCAGTATCGTGCGAGGCGGGGCCGGGGTTGTGAGAAGTTCGTTAAACGAGGACGAAATCCGCGCGGCGCCCGCCCTCCTCGAGTGGGCGCGGCTGGCCGACGGCGGTGTCGCCGAAGCCGAGGCGCGCTTGGACGGCGAACTCGAATCGCTCATCGTGCATCGCGACGGCGATGCCGTACGCGCCTGGCTCAACGTCTGCCCGCACGCGGGCCGGCGCCTGGACTGGGCACCCGGCGAATTCCTGCGTTCGAAGGAAGGCTTCCTGGTCTGCGCGGTGCACGGCGCGACCTTCGAACTCAGCGAGGGCCTGTGCGTCGGCGGCCCCTGCCGCGGCGAACACCTGCGCCCGGTGGCGGTCGAAGTGCGCGATGGCGTCGTACGCCTCGCCGCAGGGGCGCTCAGAACAGCAGGTTGACCATCGCCACCTGGATGACGATGCACGCGAGCGCCAGCGGCGCGCCCGCGCGCCACATGTCCCGCGGCGAGTAGCCGCCGGGGCCGGTGATCATGGACATCACCGGGTTGGACGGCGTCATCAGGTTGTTGGAGGCCGCCAGCGCGGTGACCAGGGCGAACACGGTCGGGTCACCCCCCGCGGCCAGCGCCACGTTGATCGCCATCGGCACCATCACGATCGTCGCGCCGACCTGGCTGATCACCAGCGAGAACGCCGTCGCCAGGATCCCGACGAGCACCTCGATCACCCACAGCGGCAGGCCGTCCGGCAGCTGCGCGATCGTGTGCCCCGCGATCCACGCCGCCGCGCCGCTGGAATCCATCGCCCAGCCGAGCGGGATCAGGCAGGCCATCAGGAACACGGTCTTCCAGTTGATGGCCGCATAGGCCTCGTCCATCTTCAGCACGCCCGTGACCAGCATGCCGGCGACGCCGGTCATCAGCGCGATGGAGGCGGGGATGCGCGAGGACAGCGCGATCAGCATCGTGATCGCGAAGATCACCATCGCGATCCGGAACTTGTGCGGGCGCTGCTCGCCCTTGGGGTAGTCGGTGACGACCACGAAGTCGCGGCCCCTGGCGGCATCCGTGAGGTCGGTCCAGATGCTGTGCAGGACCAGCATGTCGCCGGCGCGCAGCGGCAGTTCGCGGACGTTCTCGTTGTGCACGTCCTTGTCGCGGTTCACCGCCAGCAGGCTCAGGCCCATCTGCTTGCGCAACTGCAGTTCGCGCGCGGTCTTGCCGATGTACTTCGAGGTCGGCGGCACCACCGCCTCGGAGATGCCCGCCCGGCTCGGGTTGAACAGGTCGCCGAACTCGCGCAGCCGCGAGGACAGGCGCAGGAAGTTGTTCTGCGCGAAGTCGGCGACCTCCTGCTTGCCGCCCATCACCCCGAGCACGCTGCCGACCCAGATGCGGGCGTCGCCGGGCGGCGCCAGCCTCGATTCGTTGCCGGTCTTGAGCGCGAGCAGCAACGGCGCGCCATGCAGCGTCTCCGCTTCGCCGACGGCCATGCCGACCAGCGGGCTGTCGGCGCCGACCGTGAGCTCGAACACCTCGCCCTCGATGCCATAGGTGTTGGCGAAGTAGCTCTGGGTGCGCGCCGGCGTGACGCCCTTGTCGGTGTCGTCGGCCAGCAGCCGGTCGCCGAAATAACGGAAATAGAGCAGCGAGGCGACGAGCAGCGCGAGCCCGATCGGCAGCGGCGCGAACATCTTCAGCGGTTCCAGCGTGGCCGCGCCGGAGGGCAGGTTGGCGTTGGCCGAGAGCATCAGGTCGTTGAGCAGGATCAGCGGCGAGTTGCCGACCATGGTCAGCGAGCCGCCCATCACGATCGCCGCCGCCAGCGGCAGCAGCATCTTCGACAGCGCGACGCCGGTGCGCGACGACAGTCGCGAGGCGACCGGCATGTACAGCGCCAGCACCGACGGGTTCTGCATCAGGGCCGAGTTGAGCCCCGCGACCCCGGAGGTCACCAGCAGCAGGCGCTGCTCGACGCCCTTGGCGCGCCGCAGCAGCCAGCCGGCCAGGCGGTTGAGGGCGCCGGTCCGGTCCAGCCCCGCGCCCAGGATCATGGTCGCGATCACCGTGATCACGGCGTTGCCCGAGAACCCGTCGAACAGTTCCTCCGGCGCGACCAGGCCGGTCAGGCCCAGCAGCACCAGCACGGCCAGCGCGACCACGTCCGCG
>DASWQG010000083.1:0-4207 GCA_036403775.1 Luteimonas sp. | reverse complement strand
GCGCGGATGCGCTCGAACACGAACAGGACCATGGTGAGGCCGACCAGCCCGAGCACCAGCTTCATGTCGGGCGTGAGCGTCAGCGCGGTATCCACCAGTCCGAGTCCCGTCCTAGTCCCTGTCGTACAGCAGATCCCAGACCCCGTGGCCGAGCCGCTGCCCGCGGCTCTCGAAGTGGGTCTGCGGCCGCCACTCCGGCCGGGGCACGTGGCCGCGCGGGCCGGCCCGGTTGCGCAGGCCCGGCGTGGCGTCGAGCACGTCCCACATCTGCTCCGCATAGTCCTGCCAATCGGTGGCGAGGTGCAAGCGGCCGCCCGGCGCCAGCTTGCGCACCAGCAGCGCGGCGAAGCCCGGGTTCACCAGCCGCCGCTTGTGGTGGCGCTTCTTGTGCCAGGGATCCGGGAAGTAGATGCGGATCTCGTCCAGGCTCGCGTCCGCGACTTCGTTCTCCAGGACCTCCACCGCGTCGTGGTGGTAAACCCGCACGTTGCGGGTGTCGTCCGCCGCCAGCGCGTTGAGCAGCCGGCCGACGCCCGGGGCGTGGACCTCGATGCCGACGTGGTCGCGGGCAGGGTCGCGCGCGGCGGCGAAACGCAAGGCCTCGCCATTGCCGAAGCCGATCTCCAGCACGCGCGGCGCGTGGCGTCCGAACGCGGCGTCGAAGTCGCGCGGCCGTCCCGCGTAGTCCAGGCCGTAGCGCGGCCAGAGTTCGTCGAACGCGCGCTGCTGCGCGGGCGTGAAGCGCCCCTGGCGCAGCACGAAGCTGCGCACCCGCCGCTGGCCTTCCTCGACCGTGAACGGCTTCGGCGGGGCCTTGGCGCCCTTGCTCGCGAACGGATCGGTCATCGGTCGGTCCTGCCGCGGCCGGCCGCGGGCGCCGTCACCCGACCATCCCGTCGAGCGGCGAGGACGCGCTGGCGTAGCGCTTGCGCGGGATGCGACCGGCGAGGAACGCTTCGCGCCCGGCCTCGACCGCGAGCCGCATCGCCCGCGCCATCCGCACCGGTTCGCGCGCGCCGGCGATGGCGGTGTTCATGAGCACGCCGTCGCAGCCGAGCTCCATCGCGATCGACGCGTCGGACGCGGTGCCCACGCCGGCGTCGACGATGATCGGCACCGTCGCGTTCTCGACGATCTCCATCAGGTTGTAGCGGTTCTGGATGCCGAGGCCGGAACCGATCGGCGCGGCCAGCGGCATCACCGCGACGCAGCCGATCTCCTCCAGGCGCTTGCACAGGATCGGGTCGTCGCTGGTGTAGACCATCACCTGGAAGCCGTCGGCGACCAGCGTCTCGGCCGCGGCCAGCGTCTGCACCACGTCGGGGTAGAGCGTCCTGCGGTCGCCCAGCACCTCGAGCTTGACCAGCGCATGCCCGTCGAGCAGCTCGCGCGCCAGCCGGCAGGTGCGCACGGCCTCCTCGGCGGTATAGCAGCCGGCGGTGTTGGGGAGGATCGTGTAGCGGTCGGGCGGCAGGACGTCGAGCAGGTTCGGCTCGCCGGGCGACTGGCCGATGTTGGTGCGGCGGATCGCCACGGTGACGATTTCCGCGGCCGCGGCCTCGGTCGCCAGGCGGGTTTCTTCCAGGTCCTTGAACTTGCCGGTGCCGGTGAGCAGCCGCGAGCGGTAGGGCTTGCCGGCGATGACCAGCGCATCGCCGTCGGAACGGGGGGAAGGAGCATCCATTCCCGCAATTCTAGCGCTCAGCCGCCGCCGAGGGCCTGCACGATCTCCACGCGGTCGCCGTCGTGCAGGCGGTGCGCGCCGTGGCGGCTGCGCGGCACGATGTCGCCGTTGACCTCGACCGCGACGCGCCGCCCGCCGAAGCCCGCGGCCTCCAGCAACGCCTCGACGGTGCAGGTCTCGGGCAACGGGTGGCTGGCGCCATTCAGCAGGATCTGTCCGGGGGCTTCCATGGCCCCATTGTCGCCGCCTTGCGCGCCGTCCTCCAGCCGTGAAAGGATCGGCACCATCCGGCGGCGTATCCGCCGGCCAGTCATCCCTGCATCCCGGAGACCCGCATGTCCCGCAAGCCGCTTCGCACCCTCCTGGCCGCCGCGCTGGCGCTGGCCGCCACGCCGGCCCTGGCCCAGGATTCGCCGTTCTCGCAGACGGTCTTCTTCGGCGACAGCCTCACCGACAGCGGCCATTTCCGGCCGGCGCTGATCCAGCTGGTCGGGCCCAACGGGGCGCTGATCGGCCGCTTCACCACCAACCCGGGCCTGGTCTGGTCCGAGTACCTGGCCGACTACTACGGGACCGACGCGGGCAGCGACAACCAGGGCGGCGACAACTACGCCGTCGGCGGCGCGCGCACCGGCATCGACACCTCCGGCGGCCTCGGCCCGATCCCCTCGGTGGCGACGCAGGTCAACGCCTACCTGGCGGCAAACAACGGCAAGGCCGACCCGGACGCGCTGTACTCCGTGTGGTCCGGCGCCAACGACGTGTTCGCGGTGCAGGCCAACCCCGCGCAGGCGCAGCAGATCATCGGCGGCGCCGTCGCCGCGGAGGTCGGCATCATCGGCGCGCTCAAGGGCGCCGGCGCGCAGTACGTGCTCGTCGCGAACCTGCCGGACATCGGCCTGACCCCCGCGTTCCGCGCGGGTGGCGCGGCGGGGATGGCCCAGGGCACCGCGCTGGCCAACGCCTACAACCAGGCGCTGTTCTCCGCGCTGGCGGCGCAGGGCCTGAGCGTCATTCCCGTGGACACCTTCCACCTGCTGCAGGAAGTCGTGGCCAACCCCGGCCTGTACGGCTTCAGCAACGTCACCACGCCGGCCTGCCTCACCCAGCCGGCACCCGCGGGCGACCGCGCGCTGTTCTGCAACCCGGCGTCGCTGCGTACGCCGGACGCCGGCAATGCCTGGATGTTCGCCGACGGCGTGCACCCGACCACCGCGACCCACGCGATGATGGCGCAGCTGGCGATCTCGATGATCGAGGGCCCGCGCCAGATGGCCGTGCTGCCGCATTCCGAGGCGGTGGTGGGCCGCGCCCGCGCCGGCCGCGTCGACGCGCGCCTGGCGGCGCCGGCCGAGGGCAGCGGCATGCGCTGGTGGGCCGACGTGCGCGCCGACTCGCAGCGCTACGGCAAGGGCAACCTCTATGACGGCATGGGCCCGAGCCTGACCTTCGGCGTCGACTGGACCAGCGGCAACCTCGTGTACGGCGCGTTCGCCGGTTACGGCAGCCAGTCGCTGGACTGGGGCCTGCGCCGCGGCAGCTTCGACCAGACCGACGCGAGCCTGGGCGGCTACGCCGGCTGGCGTTCGGGCGCGCTCTGGGCGAACGGCCAGCTGAGCTACTCGTGGCTGGGCTTCGACACCGAGCGCGAGGTGCAGCTGGGCCAGGCCACGCGCACGCACACGGGCTCCGCCGACGGCAGCAACCTGAGCATCGGCGCCAGCGCCGGCTTCGACTTCGGCGACGGCGCGTTCGTGCATGGCCCGGTGGTGTCGGTGCTGTCGCAGCAGATCGACATCGACGGCTTCGCCGAATCCGACCCCGCGCTGTCCAGCTCGCTGGCCTATGCGGACCAGTCGCTCGATTCGCTGGTCGGCAGCTTCGGCTGGCAGTTCCGCTACCAGCCCAGCGACCGGATCCATCCGTACGCGCGGGTGACCTGGGACACCGAGTTCGAGGACGAGCCGGCGCAGGCCTTCGCCACCGCCCAGTCGATCCCGGGCTCGCTCGAATATGCCGTCCCCGGCCTCGAGTTCGACGACCAGTACGGCACCCTGCTGATCGGGGCGCGCACCGAGCTGATGGGCCTGCAGGCCGACGTCGGCGCCACCGCCACCTTCGCCCAGGACAGCGGCAACGACGCGACCCTGTTCGTCACCATCGGCAGCCGCTTCTGAGCTCCGGTAGAATCGCGGCATCGCGGGTGTAGCTCAATGGTAGAGCTGTAGCTTCCCAAGCTACTGACGAGGGTTCGATTCCCTTCACCCGCTCCAGCATCGCGGCGGTACCATCGCAAGGTGGTGCCGCCGCGCCTTTTCCGGGCCTGCATTCCCGATGAGCGAGTCCCGATGAAGCTGGCGATCCTCTCGCGCAACGCGAAGCTCTACTCGACCCGGCGGCTGGTCGAGGCCGCGCGCCTGCGCGGCCACAGCGTGCGGGTGCTCGATCCCCTGCGCTGCTACCTGCGGATCCGGTCCGACGGCTTCGCCATGCACTACAAGGGCCGGCCGATCGGCGACTACG